>DASUJJ010000345.1:0-7300 GCA_036279335.1 Dyella sp. | reverse complement strand
CTCCACGTGCAGCTCGCCCTCGAGGACGCTCAACAGGACCTTGCCGCCCTCGGACAACTTGCCGAACAGCAGTTCGTCGGCCAATGCCCGCTTGACCTTCTCCTGGATGACGCGGGCCATCGGCCGCGCGCCCATCTGCGGGTCGAAGCCGTGCTCGGCCAGCCAGCGGCGGGCGTCGGCGTCCACGTCCAGGACAACGTGCTTGTCGGCCAGCTGGGCCTCCAGCTCGATCAGGAACTTGTCCACCACGCGCAGGATGTGCTCGAAGTCCAGCGCATGGAACTGGATGACGGCATCCAGGCGGTTGCGGAATTCCGGCGTGAACATCTTGCGGATCGTCTCCAGCGCGTCGGTGGCGTGGTCCTGCTTGACGAAGCCGATGCCGCGACGCGACGCCTGCTGCGCACCGGCGTTGGTGGTCATCACCACGATGACGTTCTTGAAGTTCGCCTCGCGCCCGTTGGTGTCGGTGAGCACGCCGCGGTCCATCACCTGCAGCAGGATGTTGAACACGTCCGGATGCGCCTTCTCGATCTCGTCCAGCAGCAGCACGCAGTGCGGATGCTTGGTGACCGCCTCGGTCAGCAGGCCGCCCTGGTCGAAGCCGACGTAGCCCGGAGGCGCGCCGACCAGGCGCGATACCGAATGCGCCTCCATGTACTCGGACATGTCGAAGCGGATCATCTCGATGCCCAGCTGCATGCCGAGCTGGCGGGTGACCTCGGTCTTGCCCACGCCGGTGGGGCCGGCCAGCAGGAAGCTGCCGATCGGCTTGGACGGGTCGGCCAGACCCGAGCGGGCCATCTTGATCGACGCGGTGAGCGCCTCGATCGCCTGGTCCTGCCCGAACACCACCATCTTGAGGTTGCGCTCGAGGTTTTTCAGCACGTCACGGTCGGACGCGGACACCTGCTTGGCCGGGATGCGCGCCATCTTGGCCACGATGTACTCGACCTCGGGCACGTCGATGGTGGTGGCGCGCTGGTCTTCCGGCAGCAGGCGCTGGCGCGCGCCGGCCTCGTCGATCACGTCGATCGCCTTGTCCGGCAGCAGCCGGTCGGGGATGTGCTTGACCGACAGGTCCACCGCCGCCTTCAGCGCCTCGTTGGTGTAGGCCACCGAATGGTGCTCCTCGAAGCGCGAACGCAGGCCCTTGAGGATCTCGATGGAGTCGGCCACGGTGGGCTCGACCACGTCGATCTTCTGGAAGCGGCGGGCCAGCGCGCGATCCTTCTCGAAGATGCCGCGGAATTCCTGGAACGTGGTCGAGCCGATGCAGCGCAGCTCGCCCGAAGCCAGCATCGGCTTGATCAGGTTCGACGCGTCCATGGTGCCGCCCGAGGCGGAACCGGCGCCGATGATGGTGTGGATCTCGTCGATGAACAGAATCGACCCCGGCTGCTTCTTCAGCTGGCCGATCACCGCCTTGAGGCGCTTCTCGAAATCACCGCGGTACTTGGTGCCGGCCACCAGCGCGCCGAGGTCCAGCGACCAGATGGTCGCTCCCTCGAGCACTTCGGGCACTTCGCCGTCGACGATGCGCTTGGCCAGGCCCTCGGCCAATGCGGTCTTGCCCACGCCGGCTTCGCCGACGTAGAGCGGGTTGTTCTTGCGGCGGCGGCATAGCACCTGGATGGTGCGCTCGATTTCGTCGGTGCGGCCGATCAGCGGATCGAT
This sequence comes from Dyella sp., assembly GCA_036279335.1. Taxonomy (GTDB): domain Bacteria; phylum Pseudomonadota; class Gammaproteobacteria; order Xanthomonadales; family Rhodanobacteraceae; genus Dyella_A. The sequence continues at coordinate 5,623 of DASUJJ010000345.1, read as the reverse complement.
CTTCCCTTCCAGCGCCAGCTCGTTGAGGTTGCTGGCGTATTCGCTGAGCGGATTGCCCTTGCCTTCGCCACCCTCCTCGGCCTCGCGGTCGGTGGTGCCGCTCGTGCCTGCCGAGGGCTCCTCGCCGATCTTGGCGATGCCGTGGGAGATGTAGTTGACCACGTCGAGCCGGGTGATCTCCTGCTGGTGCAGGAAGTACACGGCGTGCGAGTCCTTCTCGCCGAAGATCGCCACCAGCACGTTGGCACCGGTCACTTCCTTCCGACCCGAGGACTGCACGTGGTAGACCGCGCGCTGCAGCACGCGCTGGAAACCCAGCGTTGGCTGCGTGTCACGCTCGTCGCCGTGCGGAAGCACCGGCACGGTTTCGGCAATGATTTTCTCCAGCTCGGCGGTGAGGCGCGGGAGATCCACGCCGCAGGCGCGCAAGGCGCCGACAGCGGACTGGTTATCGGTCAGCGCCAGCAGCAGATGCTCGACCGTCATGAACTCATGACGCTGCTCGCGGGCCTGCTTGTAGCAGTGGCCGATGGTGACTTCGAGATCCTTGCTGAACATCCGGACCGTCTCCCGAGTAGATGGCTAGCGGCGTGAGTGCCGCACCAAGGCCAAAATGGGGCCGCCTAGAGCTTTTCCATAGTGCACAGCAGCGGGTGCTGATGCGCATGTGAATATTCGTTGACCTGGGTCACTTTCGTTTCGGCCACTTCACGGGTGAACACCCCACATACACCTCTTCCGCGCGTGTGAACGTGAAGCATCACCTGTACCGCTTTTTCCTGGTCCATGCCAAAGAAGCCACGCAGCACCTCTACCACGAAATCCATGGGAGTGAAGTCGTCGTTCATCAGCAGAACTTGATACAGCGGCGGCCGCGTCACCTCCGGCCGGGAAGGTTCCAGCGCGAGGCCGTGTCCGCTGCCCTGCTCGTGTTCGGGTTGATTTGCCATAGTAGAAATACGCTTGCCTGTTGATACGGAGTGTACGCCGCGGTGGATGCGGCTTTGGCGACCGTTCCGGAGGTGATGGCACAATGATCGTTTTTCCAGTGCTGCAAGGCGAATGCCGATGTCCGCCAACGTGACTCCTCGCGCCGTCTGGTGCCCGCATGTGACGGTGGCCTGCGTGGTGGCGGACGGCGATCGCTACCTGATGGTGGAAGAGGAAGTGGGCGGCAAGCTGGCCTACAACCAGCCCGCCGGCCATCTGGACGACCACGAGAGCCTGCTCACCGCGGCCGTGCGCGAAACGCTGGAAGAAACCGGCTGGACGGTGGAATTGCAGCATCTGATCGGCGTGCACCAGTGGCGCAGCACCGAGCACGGCGAAGGCGTGGTGCGCTTCAGTTTCGCCGCCCGGCCGCTGGCGCACGATCCGCAGCGTCCGCTCGATTCCGGCATCCACCGTGCGCTCTGGCTCACCCGCGAAGAGATCGCTGCGTTGGGAGATCGCCTGCGCAGCCCGCTGGTGCTCAGGAGCATCGACGCCTGGCTCGCCGGCCAGCGCCATCCGCTGTCACTGGTGGGCAGTCTGCTTGACGGGGATCCCTGCCCGTGAAAGTGATGCTCGGCGTCTCCGGCGGCGTGGACTCCTCGGTCGCCGCGCTGGTGTTGCACCAGGCCGGCCACGCGGTGGAAGGCCTGTTCATGCAGAACTGGGAAGAGGACGACCGCTCCGGCCCCTGCACTGCCGATGCCGACCGCAAGGATGCCGTGGCCGTATGCGGGCGGCTGGGCATTCCGTTCCACGCGCGCAACTTCGCCGCCGAGTACTGGGACGGCGTGTTCGAGCACTTCCTCGCCGAATACCGCGCCGGCCGCACCCCGAACCCCGACGTGCTGTGCAACCGCGAGATCAAGTTCAAGACCTTCCTCGATGAAGCGCGCGCGCTGGGCGCGGAGAAGATCGCCACCGGCCACTACGCCCGGGTCGACGCACGGGACGGCCGCTTCCGCCTGCTGCGCGGCGCCGACAGTGGCAAGGACCAGACGTATTTTCTGCACGCGCTGGGGCAGGCGCAGCTGTCCGCCACGCTGTTCCCGATCGGCCACCTGCCGAAGGATCAGGTGCGCGCGATGGCGCGCGAAGCCGCCCTGCCGACCCACGCCAAGAAGGATTCCACCGGCATTTGCTTCATCGGCGAGCGGGATTTCCGCGAGTTCCTCGGCCAGTACATCCCGGCACAGCCGGGCCTGATGCGCACGCCCGAGGGCGTCACGGTCGGCGAGCACCAGGGCGTGATGTACTACACCCTGGGCCAGCGCCAGGGGCTGGGCATCGGTGGCCGCCACGGCGCCAGCGGCGAGGCGTGGTACGTGGTCGGCAAGGAGGTCGCCGGCAACGTGCTGATCGTCGCCCAGGGCGGCGAGAACCACTGGCTGCAGTCCACCCGGCTGCTGGCCGATGATCCGCACTGGGTGGCGGGCGAGGCGCCGGGCGCGCACTTCCGCTGCACCGCCAGGACGCGCTACCGCCAGAGCGACCAGGACTGCCAAGTGCTTGTTCGCGACGGCCGGCTCGAGGTGAGCTTCGACCAACCCCAGCGGGCCGTCACGCCGGGGCAATCGGTCGTTTTCTACGCCGGCGAAGTCTGCCTCGGTGGCGCGGTGATTGCCGCGACCGACGCGCCCTTCGGCGGTCTTCCCCCCGTTTCTCCGGAGTTGTAAGTCGTGCCCAGTTTGTTTGCCATGACCGAAGAGCGCGTGCTCGGCCTCGCCGGCCTGTTCCAGGCTGCCGCGCTGGCCCAGCAGCTGGCCAACCAGGGGCGCTGCGACGACGCGGCATTCGAGGCCAGCGTGGACAGCGTGTTCCGCATCGATGCCGACTCGGTGGTGGGCGTGTACGGCCGCACCTCGTCGCTGCGGCTGGGCCTGCGCACGCTGATCGCCCAGCTGGAAGAGAACACCAGCGACATGGCGATCACCCGCATGGCGATCACCGTGATGCGGCTGGAGCGTGCGCTGGCCCGCCACGGCGCGCAGCGCGACCAGCTGCAGCAGGGCCTGATCGCCGCGCAGCGACAGGTCGAGCATTTCGGCCGCTACGCCCCGCAGACGATCAGCCGCCTCGCCGCGCTGTACGTGTCCACCCTGTCCACGCTGAAGCCGCGGGTGATGGTTACCGGCAACCCGCAGATGCTGCAGCAGGAGCCGATCGTCGAGCGCGTGCGCACCTGCCTGCTCGCCGCGGTGCGCTCGGCCGTGCTGTGGCAGCAGGTCGGCGGACGCCAGTGGCAGCTGCTGCTGCATCGCAAGCGGTGCGCCATGCTGGCGCGCGGCCTGCTCACCGGGTCCACGCTGGACAACGGCTGAGCCGGCTCAGTCGAGCAGGCGCAGCCCGGGCCGGCGGCGGGCGACCTGGCGCAGCAGCTCGGCGAAGGACTGCAGGTCGTCGTGCCACGGCGTGGCCTCGCGCCAGTACAGCGCCATCTCCCGCCCCGGCGCCGGGCCGCGGATCTTGGCCAGGGTCACCGATGGAATCGACGCCAGCCGGTCACGCGCCAGCGCCGGCACCAGCGCGTAGCCACCGCGCAGTTCGACCAGCGCGGCCAGGCTTTCCAGGCTCACGTCCTGCACCTGACCGGCGGTGGGCTCGCCGTCGTGGTGGTACTCGGCCATCACCGTGGCCTCGCCGGCATCGAGCTGGCTGAGCGCCACCGTGGGCTTGCCGGCCAGCGGATGATCCGCGCGCAGCATGATTTCCCACGGCTCGAAGAACAGCGGCCGACTGGCGATGCCGCTGGGCGCGGTGGCCGGCGGCGGCGCCAGCACCGCATCGAGCTCGCCCTCGTGCAGGCGGCGCAGCAGGCCTTTCGGTTTGCCCTCGGACAGGCTCAGGTGCGCCCCGGGGAAATGCTGCGGAAACGGCGCGATCAGGTGCGGCAGCAGATACGGCCCCAGCGAGGCCGGCACGCCCAGGCGCAGCTCGCCGCCGAACGCGACGCTGCCGGCGCGCGCTACCTGCTGCAGGTGTTCGGCGGCGGCCAGCACGGCGTCGATCTGCTCCAGCAGTCGGCGACCGCCGGCGGTGGGCACGATCTTCCGTCCGCCGCGTTCGAACACCGGCGCCCCCAGCGCCTGCTCCACCTTCTGCACCTGGTGCGACAGCCCGGACGGACTGATGTGCATGGCCCGCGCCGCGCTGTTGAAACTGCCGTGGCGATGCACTGCCTGCACCAGCGCCAGGTCGCGCAGCGACACCGCTGCGAGGGTGGTCGAAATCATCGAATGCTGCATGTCGTCAAACGCGTTTGTCCGCCCCGAAGGCCTCCATCATCCTATGGAGCGCCTTCCGCGTCGCGCCCTTGCCGCCGGCCGTCCGTTTCGCGGACGCCGGGCGATTGGGCGATAATCGACCGTCTTTGATCCACCGCTTGCGGCGGATCGGCCTCATCCCAGCCGCAGGTTCCAGCCAGGAGTTCCCCATGAAAGATTCATTCTCGGTACGCGACACCCTTCAGGCCAACGGCAAGAGCTACCAGTTCGCCAGCCTGGCCAAGCTGGGCCAGCAGTTCGACCTCAAGCGCCTGCCCTTCTCGCTGAAGATCCTGCTGGAGAACCTGCTGCGCCACGAGGATGGCGTGAACGTCACCGCGAAGGAGATCGAGGCGATCGCCAAGTGGGACGCCAAAGCCGAGCCGGACACCGAGATTGCCTTCATGCCCGCGCGCGTGGTGCTGCAAGACTTTACCGGCGTGCCCTGCGTGGTCGACCTGGCCGCCATGCGCGACGCCGTGGTGAAGCTCGGCGGTGACGCTACCCAGATCAATCCGCTGGCGCCGGCCGAGCTGGTCATCGACCACTCGGTGCAGGTCGATGCCTACGGGTCCGAGTCGGCGCTGGAGAAGAACGTCGAGATCGAGTTCGAGCGCAACCAGGAGCGCTACAGCTTCCTGCGCTGGGGCCAGAAGGCCTTCAACAACTTCAAGGTGGTGCCGCCGCGCACCGGCATCGTGCACCAGGTGAACCTGGAGCACCTGGCCCGCGTGGTGTTCACCAACGACGCCAACGGCGAGAGCTGGGCCTACCCGGACACCGTGTTCGGCACCGACTCGCACACCACCATGATCAACGGCATCGGCGTGCTGGGCTGGGGCGTGGGCGGCATCGAGGCCGAGGCGGCCATGCTGGGCCAGCCCTCCTCCATGCTGATTCCGCAGGTGGTGGGCTTCAAGCTCACCGGCAAGCTCAACGAGGGCGTCACCGCCACCGACTTGGTGCTCACTGTCACCCAGATGCTGCGCAAGCTCGGCGTCGTGGGCAAGTTCGTGGAGTTCTTCGGCAACGGCCTCAAGCACCTGCCGCTGGCCGACCGCGCCACCATCGCCAACATGGCGCCGGAATACGGCGCGACCTGCGGCATCTTCCCGATCGACCAGGAGGCGCTGAACTACCTGCGCCTGTCCGGCCGCAGCGAGGAGCAGATCGGCCTGGTCGAGGCCTACGCCAAGGCGCAGGGCATGTGGCACGACGAAAGCTCGGTCGAGCCGACGTTCACCACCACGCTGGAGCTGGACCTGGCCACCGTGAAGCCGTCGCTGGCCGGCCCCAAGCGCCCGCAGGACCGCGTGCTGCTGGAAGGCGTGCAGCAGAGCTTCCATGACGTGGTCGGCGGCCTTACCGCC
>DASUJJ010000344.1:0-5794 GCA_036279335.1 Dyella sp. | reverse complement strand
GTGAAACCAGATTCCCGCGCATCGACGGGATGATGCAGAAGGTGCAGCGATGATTGCAGCCCTCGGAAATCTTCAGGTATGCGTAGTGCTTCGGCGTCAGCTTGACGCCGGTGTCCGGCACCAGATCGATGAACGGATCGTGCGGCCTGGGCAGCGCCGTGTGCACCGCGCCCATCACGCTGGCGTAATCCTGCGGGCCTGTGATGGCCAGCACGTCGGGCCAGGCCTCGCGGATCAGCGCGTCGCGCTTGCCCAGGCAACCGGTGACGATCACCCTGCCGTTCTCGTGCAGCGCCTCGCCGATCGCATCCAGCGACTCCTGCACCGCCGCGTCGATGAACCCGCAGGTGTTCACGATCACGGCGTTGGCCTTGTCGTAACGCGGCACGATCTCGTAACCCTCGGCCTTCAACTGGGTCAGGATGCGCTCGGAATCGACCAGCGCCTTGGGGCAACCGAGGCTGACGAAACCGATCTTCTGGGTAGGTGCGGGCGTGGACATGGCGGATGACCGAAAGAAGCAGCCCGCGATTGTACCGCGACCACGCGCCGCAGCCGCCTGCGCCCAAGGTCTAACGCCCTTGTGACGGCGGCCTCGCTACGCTTGCGGGCTGTTCGCGGCCATGCCGCGCTACCGCGGCATCCCGCGGCCGACATCCCCTTCCCTCATCCACCAAAGGAATTCCCATGGGCCAGTTGATCACGCTCCAGAGCACCACCCCCATCAGCGCTTACCTCGCCGAGCCGGTCGGCCCCAGCAAGGGCGGCATTGTGGTGATCCAGGAGATCTTCGGCGTGAACGAGCATATTCGCGACGTCGCCGATCGCGTCGCCGCCGCCGGCTACACCGCCATCGCCCCCGCGCTGTTCGACTCGGTCCAGCCGAACGTGGAGCTGGGTTACGACCAAGACGGCATGACCCAGGGCATCGCGCTGATGGGCAAGGTCGGCTTCGAGCGCCCGCTGCAGGACGTGGCGGCCGCCGCCAAGGCCATCGCGCATGCCGGCAAAGTGGGCACGGTCGGCTTCTGCTGGGGCGGCTCGGTGGCCTATGCCGCGGCGATCGAGCTGGGCCTGCCGGGCGTGAGCTACTACGGCGGCGGCAACACCCATTTTGTCGACCGCCCGGCCAAGGCGCCGCTGATGTTCCACTACGGCCTGAAAGACGGCCACATCAGCGCCGATGATCGCGCCAAGGTCGCCGCCGCGAACCCCGGCGCGCCGCTGTTTGAATACGACGCCGACCACGGCTTCAACTGCGATCGCCGCGCCACCTACGACGCACCCAGCGCGAAGCTGGCGTGGGAGCGCACGCTGGGGTTCTTCGCCGAACACATCGGCTGATCTCCGGCATCCAGCGACACAGACGGGGCGCTTCAGGCGCCCCGTCTGTTTTTTGGCCAGCCGGATTCCTGCTCGCGTCACCCCGGATCGACCCCCGGGCCGCCGCGCGCCTAGACTGCAGGCTTGCCAATCCTCTGCCGGAACCACGCATGGGCCAGTCCATCCACCTCAACACCACCCGCCTGCACTGCATCGGCGCCTACCTCGCCCGCCCCGCCGGCACGCCGCGCGGCGGCATCGTGGTGGTGCAGGAGATCTTCGGCGTGAATGCGCACATCCGCGCCGTGACCGACCGCCTGGCCGAGGCCGGCTACGTGGCCGTGGCGCCGTGCTTCTTCGACCACGTCGAAAGCGGCGTGGAGCTGGCTTACGACGAAGCCGGCTTCACCAAGGGCCGCACGCTGGTGGCCGAGATCGGCATCGAGCTGGCGGTGGACGACGTGGCCAGCGCGGCCGAATCCATCGCCTCGGCCGGGCGCATCGGCGTGGTCGGCTTCTGCTGGGGCGGCACCGTGGCCCTGCGTTCCGCCCAGCGACTGGGACTGCCCGCGGTGAGCTACTACGGCGCGCGCAACCCGGCCTTTCTCGACGAGGTGCCCAAGGCGCCAGTGATGTTCCACTTCGGCGAGAACGACCCGTCGATCCCGCCCGAGACGGTGCAGCTGCATCGCCAGAAGCTGCCGCATATGGACGTCCATACCTATCCCGCCGGCCACGCCTTCAACCGCGACGTCGACCCGAACGCCTACCACGCGCCCAGTGCGCAGCTGGCCTGGCAGCGCACGCTGGACTTCTTCGCGCGCGAACTGGGCGGCGCGGCGTGAGCGCACCGTTCGCGCTCGATCCCCGCCTCGCCGCCGACTCGGTGCCGGTGATCGAGCTGCCGCTGTGCAGCGTGCGCCTGATGAACGACGCGCGCTTCGCCTGGCTGCTGCTGGTGCCGCGGCGGGCCGACATGAGCGAGATCCACGATCTCGACCCGACCGACCAGGACCAGCTGTGGCGGGAGATCCGTTTCGCCAGCGCGGCCCTGCGCGGCGTGGCGCCCTGCGACAAGCTCAACCTGGGCGCGCTGGGCAATATCGTGCGCCAGCTGCACGTGCACCTCGTCGCACGCGTGGAGGGCGACGCTGCCTGGCCCGGCCCGGTATGGGGCAGCGGCGCGGCGCAGCCGTATGAAGCGGCCGCGCTGGAAGCCCGGATCACCGCGCTGCGCTGGCGGCTGGCCGATCACCAGGACTGACGCCACGTGATCACCCCGCTCCGCGACGAGACGCTGGCTGAGGACGCGCTGCTGCTGCACTTCGGCGACGCCATCGACGAGGCGACCAGCGCCCGCGTGCTGGCGGCCGCCGCGGCCATCGCGCGGCATCTGCCTTCCCTCGAATGCGTGCCCGCCTACGCCAGCCTGCTGCTGCGCTTCGAACCGCCCGCGTGGTGTGGCGATGCCACCAGCGGACCGCACGCGCGGGTGCGTGCGGCAGTAAACGGGGTGCTGGCCGCGGCCGATGTCGGGCACGCGACCGCGCGCGAGCTGGTGATTCCGGTGCTCTACGGCGGCGCGCACGGGCCGGATCTCGGCACGGTCGCGCGGCATACCGGGCTGGACGAGGCCGAGGTGATCGCGCGTCACACAGGCGGGCACTATCGCGTGGCGATGCTGGGCTTCGCGCCGGGCTTTCCCTATCTGCTCGGGCTCGATCCGCGCCTCGCGATGCCGCGACGCGCCGATCCGCGCGCGCAGGTGCCGGCCGGCAGCGTGGCGATCGGCGGCGCGCAGACCGGCATCTATCCCGAAGCCTTGCCCGGCGGCTGGCAGCTGATCGGCCGTACGCCGCTGGGCCTGTTCGACATGCGCGCCACGCCGCCGTCGCGGCTGCAGCCGGGCGACCGGGTGCGCTTCGAGGCGATCGATGCCGCGCGCTTCGACGCGCTGCAGGAGCGTGAGGCGTGAGCCTGCGGGTACTGCAGGCGGGCCTGCTCACCACCGTGCAGGACGGCGGCCGCCCCGGCCATGCGGCGCTCGGCCTGGGCCGCGCCGGCGTGATGGACCGGCCGGCCTGGCGGCTCGGCAACGCGCTGGTCGGCAACGCCGGCGACGAGGCAGTGCTGGAAATTACCTTGCGCGGTCCGGTGCTGGTGATCGAACGCGCCACCCGGCTCGCGCTCACCGGCGCGCCCATCGACGCGCGCCTCGACGACATCGACCTGCCGCCGTGGACCGCCGTGGACGCGCCCGCCGGCAGCACGCTGCGCCTGGGCGGCATGCGGCAGGGTTGTCGCAGCTACCTGGCGCTGCGCGGCGGCATCGCCACCGAGCCGGTGCTCGGCAGCCGCAGCGAAGATGTGCACGCGCGGATCGGCCCGCTCGGCGGACGCGCGCTGCGCGCCGGCGACGTGCTGCCGATCGGTGCGGCGTCCGGCATGCCTTCCATCCGTCGCGTGACCGTACGCCGCTGGGGCGTGGATCCGCAGCCGTGGTTCGACTTCGCCATGACGCCGATCGCGCTGTTGCCCGGCAGCCACGCCGACGCGCTGGATGACCACGCGAGCCGACAGCTGCACGGCGCGCGGTTCCGGGTGAGCGCATCGAGCAACCGCACCGGCAGCCGGCTCGATGGCCCGGCGCTGCAGCTGCGCGCGCCGCTGGAGCTGATCTCCGCCGCGGTGCTGCCAGGCACCGTGCAGTTGCCGCCGTCCGGTCAGCCGATCGTGCTGATGGCCGAGGCGCCGGTGACGGGCGGCTATCCGCGCATCGGCCAGGTGGCGGCGGCGGACCTGCCGCGCATGGCGCAGCGCCGGCCCGGCGATGCCGTATGCTTCGAGGCCGTTTCGCTGGAGCAGGCGCTGGCCCTTCAGCACGAACGCGAGCAGCAGTTGCACCGGCTGGTGCAGCGCGTGACCGACCGAGGGGAGTCCCGCTGACATGAACCGCATCGACCTCAACTGCGACCTCGGCGAATCGTTCGGCGCGTGGCGCATGGGCGAGGACGCCGCGCTGCTGGCGCTGGTGAGTTCGGCCAACGTCGCCTGCGGCTTCCACGCCGGCGATCCGGCGATCATGCAGCGCACGGTGGCGCTGGCGGTGGAGCACGGCGTGGCGATCGGCGCGCACGTGTCGCTGCCCGACCTGCAGGGCTTCGGTCGCCGCGAGATGGCGGTGACGCCCGCCGAGGTGCACGCCATGACGCTGTACCAGCTCGGCGCGCTGCACGCGTTTGCGCGCGCCGCCGGCACCACAGTAGCCCACGTCAAGCCGCACGGTGCGCTGTACAACATGGCCGCACGCGACCGCGCGCTGGCCGACGCGATCGCCGACGCGGTGCGAGCGTTCGATCCGGCGCTGGCACTGTTCGGCCTCGCCGGTTCGGCGCTGCTGGACGCGGGTCGCGCCGTCGGGCTGCACGTGGTGTCCGAAGCCTTCGCCGACCGCCGCTACCGCGCCGACGGCTCGCTGCAACCGCGGCGCGAGCCCGACGCGGTGATCGACGACGCCGACGCCGCCACCGCGCAGGCCCTGCGCATGGCGCAGCACGGCGAGGTGACCGCGGTGGACGGCCAGCGCGTGGCGCTCAAGGCCGACACGCTGTGCCTGCACGGCGACGGCGCGCACGCGGTGGAGTTCGCGCGCCGCCTGCGCGCAGCGCTGGAAGCCGCCGGCCTGCGCATCGCCGCACCCACGGCGGCATGAGCGCGAAGCGGGAATCCACACGATGAACTACTGGCCCCTGCTCGGCGTCGCGGTGATCGCGCTGGGTTTTGTGCTGCGCTTCAACCCGGTGCTGGTGGTGGTGGCTGCGGCGCTCACCAGCGGCCTGCTGTCGGGCATGAGCGTGCCCGATCTGCTGGCCCTGCTGGGCACCAGCTTCGCCTCCAGCCGGATCCTGCTGATCATCATCCTCACTCTGCCGGCGATCGGCCTGCTCGAACGCGCCGGCCTGCGCGAACATGCGCGGCGCTGGATGGCGCAGCTGCGCGGCCTCACCCTGGCCCGCCTGCTGATCGGCTACCTGCTGGGGCGCCAGCTGCTGTCGATGATCGGGCTGCAGGGCGTGGCCGGCCCGGCGCAGACCGTGCGTCCGCTGCTGGTGCCGATGGCCGAGGCCGCCGCCGAGCGCATCGATCCGCAACTTTCCGACACGGAGCGCGACCGCCTGCGCGCGCTCGCCGCGGCCACCGACAACGTGGGGCTGTTCTTCGGCGAGGACGTGTTCATCGCGCTGGGCGGGGTGCTGCTGATCCAGAGCTTCTTCGCGCAGCACGGCATCGAGCTCACCCCGCTGTCGATTGCCATGTGGTCGATTCCCACCGCGATTGCCGCGTTCGCGATCCACAGCGTGCGCATCGTCTGGCACCAGCGGCAGCTGACGCGACGGACCCAGGCGGCGGGGCGCTGACGATGCTGCAGATGGCCCACGTGCAGTGGCTGATGGCGCTGTTCCTGCTCTAT
>DASUJJ010000343.1:0-2814 GCA_036279335.1 Dyella sp. | reverse complement strand
GCCAAGAACATCGTGGCCGCCGGCATCGCCGACCGCTGCGAGGTGCAGGTGAGCTACGCCATCGGCGTGGCCGAGCCGACCTCGATCTCGGTCACCACTTTCGGCACCGGCAAGATCGCCGACGACAAGATCGAGAAGCTGATCCGCAAGCACTTCGACCTGCGTCCGTACGGCATCATCAAGATGCTCGACCTGATCCACCCGATGTACCAGCAGACCGCCAGCTACGGCCACTTCGGCCGCACGCCGTACGAGGTGAAGGCCGCCGACGGCAGCACCTACACCGCGTTCTCCTGGGAAAAGACCGACAAGGCCGACGCGCTGCGCGCCGATGCCAAGCTGAAGTAACCGACCGCCGCTGCGGCGTGTCGTCAAAAGCCCCGCGGCGCGCCGCGGGGCTTTTTTTGTAGGTGGCTCCGCCGCAAGAATGCGGCTTTGGTCAACTCGCAAGGACGCCCATGCCTGCCCCCTCCCGCCGCCCCATCGCCGCGCGTGGAAGCGCCTGGGCCCAGCGCATCGCCAGCGCGCTGGCGCGCAGCGCAATCACTCCCAACCAGCTCTCCGTGCTCAGCGTGGTGTTCGCGCTGGCCGGTGCCGGCGCCCTGCTCCAGTGGCGCGGTGTGGCTGGCGAGGTGGCCTGCGCGCTGGCTATCGTGCTGCGCCTGCTGTGCAACCTGTTCGACGGCATGGTGGCCATGGAAGGCGGCAAGGGCACGCCCAGCGGCCCGCTCTACAACGAAATCCCCGACCGGCTCGCCGACTCGCTGTTCCTGGTGGCGCTGGGCCATGCCGCCGGCGTGGTATGGCTGGGCTGGCTGGCCGCGCTGCTCGCCGCACTCACCGCCTACATCCGCGCCCTGGGCGGCGCGCTCGGCCAGCCGCAGGATTTTCGCGGGCCGATGGCCAAACCGCATCGCATGTGGCTGATGACGGCCGCGCTGCTGCTTGCCGCCGTGCTTCCGCCGTGGCGGGTGGCGATTCTCGCGGGCGCAGTCTGGCTCATCGTGGTGGGTACGGCGCTTACCTGCGTCACCCGCACCCGCGCCGTTGCTGTGCGCCTGCGTGGGGACGCTGCATGATCACCTCGCGCATCCTGGTGGCCATCACCCGATTGCTGGTTGGTGCACACGGACGCTGGATCCACAGCCGGCCGATGCCAGCCCAGCGCATCTACTTCGCCAACCACACCAGCCATTTGGACACGCTGGCGCTTTGGGCCGCGCTGCCACCCGCGCTGCGCGCCACGACGCGGCCTGTCGCCGCGCGCGACTACTGGGGCCACGGCGGGCTGCGCGGCTTCATCGCCGACCGCGGCTTTCGCGCCGTGTACATCGAACGCGACCGTGCGCAATGCGACGGCGATCCGCTGCAGCCGCTGTGCGACGCACTGGATGCGGGCGATTCGCTGATCCTGTTTCCCGAGGGCACGCGCAGCCAGGAAGCACTGCCGCTACCGTTCAAGGCCGGGCTGTTCCACCTAGCGCAGCGCCACCCGTCGGTGGAGCTGGTGGCCGTCTATCTGGACACGCTGCACCGGGCGATGCCCAAAGGCAGCCTGCTGCCGGTGCCGCTCACCTGCAGCGTGCGCTTTGGTCGTGCGCTTGCGCTGCAGCCCGACGAATCGAAAGAGTCCTTCCTGCAACGCGCCCACGCGGCGGTGGTGGAACTGGCATGAGCGCTCAACACAAGTTCTGGCTGGTGATGGGCGGCGTGCTTGCGCTGCTGGTGGTGGCGAGCACGATTGGCTGGTGGCTGCGTCGGCGCACGCGCTCGGACGGCGGCCGCGAAGTGGTGGCCAACCTCAACGCGCGCATCAACGCCTGGTGGGTGATGGTGGCGCTGCTGTGCCTGTGCTTCGTGCTGGGGCGCGTCGCCACGCTGGTGTTCTTCGCGCTGGCGTCGTTTTTCGCGCTGCGCGAATTTCTCACCCTCACGCCCACCCGCCGCGGTGATCACCTGCCGATGGTGCTGTGCTTCTACGTGGCGATCCCGCTGCAGTACTGGCTGATCGCGGACGAGTGGTACGGCTTGTTCGCCATCTGCATCCCCGTCTACGGCTTCCTGCTGCTGCCGGCCATCACTGCAATCAGCGGCGACGTGGAGGGCTTCCTGGAACGCAGCACCAAGATCCAGTGGGGCCTGATGCTCACCGTGTACTGCATCAGCTACGCGCCGGCCGTGCTGCTCCTGCATATCCCCGGCTACGAGGGCCAGAGCCTGCTGCTGATGCTGTACCTGCTGCTGGTGGTGCAGTTGAGCGACGTGCTGCAGTACGTGTTCGGCAAGCTGTTCGGCAAGCACAAGCTGGCGCCGCTGGTGAGCCCGTCGAAGACGGTGGAGGGGCTGGTCGGTGGCGGCCTTTCGGCGACGTTGGTGGGCGCGTGCCTGTGGTGGATCACGCCGTTCTCGTTCCTGGGTTCGGCGGCGATTTCGGCGGTAATCGTGCTGGCCGGCTTCCTCGGCGGATTGGCGCTGTCGGCGGTCAAGCGCAGCCTGGGCGCGAAGGACTGGGGCACCATGATCGAAGGCCACGGCGGCATGCTCGACCGGCTCGATTCGGTGAGCTTTGCCGCGCCGATTTTCTTCCACCTGGTGCGCTACGCATACCACGGCTGAGGCGCTGCGTCAGGGCGAATGCGGCACCTTGGCCAGGCTCAGCGCGCTGAGTGCGGACTGTCGTGCGTCCAGCTGGCTGGCGTTGAGGGTGGCCGGGTCCTTCGCGATCATCGGGTTGAGATAGCGATCACGGATGGCCAGCATGGCCTTGGCATCGCGCAGCTGGCCGAGCACTTCATAGAGCCGCGAGGCGGTTTC
>DASUJJ010000342.1:0-13281 GCA_036279335.1 Dyella sp. | reverse complement strand
ACGGCATGGCGATGGTGTTCACCGGCATGCGCCACTTCCGCCACTGATCGCGGCCACCCCGTGCATCCGCTCGACCGCCCGGTCTGGTCCAGCCTGTCGACGACGCACGAAGCGCTGTCGCTGGGCAACGAACGGGCACGGCGCTACGTCACCGACGTGAACCTGTTCGCGTCGGCGCGCGACGACAGCGACGAGGCGCTCGCCGCATTGACTGCATTGGTTGGCCCCGCCGAACAGGTCTACCAGCTGCAGGTACCGGAGATCACGGTGCCGCCCGGCCTGGTCGCCGTGAAGCGTGCCTGGGGCGTGCAGATGGTGGCGCAGCAGCCGCTGGCTGGCGGACCCAGCGACGACATCGTTCCGCTGGGCGACGAGGACGCCGCCGAGATGCTGGCGCTGGCGCGACTCACCCAGCCCGGTCCGTTCCTTGCGCGCACGCATCGCATGGGTCAGTTCCACGGCGTGCGCATCGACGGCCGCCTCGCCGCCATGGCCGGCGAGCGCTTCCGCTTTCCCGGCTGGACCGAGGTGAGCGGCGTCTGCGCGCATCCGGATTTCCGCGGACGTGGACTGGCGCGCCAGCTGTCACAGCATGTGGCCGCGCTGATCGCCGCACGCGGCGACACCGCCTTCCTGCACGCCTGGCGCGACAACACGCCGGCCGTCCGCCTCTACGAAAGCCTGGGCTTCGCCTGGCGCAGCGACGTCCACGTCGCCGTGCTGGCGCGCGCGTAACGCACACGCCCGCTTCAACCCGCGGCGACTAGCGTCGTGGTCACTCCCGGCGAGGACGCACGCCATGCGCTACCAGCTCTACTACTGGACCGGCATCCCCGGCCGCGGCGAATTCGTGCGGTTGGCGCTGGAAGACGCCGGCGCGGATTACACCGACGTCGCGCGCATCGAGGGCGACCGCGCCCTGCAGCCCTTTCTCGACGGCGAGATGCCCGGCTTGGCACCGTTTGCGCCGCCGTTCCTCAAGGCCGGGCGACTGGTGATCGCCCAGGTCGCCAACATCCTGCACTACCTCGGCCCGCCGCTGGCGCTGGTGCCGAAGGCGCAGTCTCGGCGCCTGCAGGCGCTGCAGTGGCAGCTGACCATCGCCGACTTCGTGGCGGAAATCCACGACAGCCACCATCCGATTGCCGGCTCGCTCTACTACGAGGAGCAACGCGAGGAAGCGGCGCGCCGGTCCGAGGATTTCCGCCGCCAGCGCCTGCCGCACTTCCTCGGCTACTTCGAGCGCACGCTGGCCTCGTCCGGTGGACGCCATCCGCTGGGTCAGCACTCCTACGTCGACCTGTCGCTGTTCCAGCTCGTGCGCGGGCTCGAATACGCCTATCCCCGGGCGATGCGCAAGCAGGCCCGACGGCTGCCCCAGCTGCGCGCGCTGGCCGACCGCGTCGAGGCCCGCACGAACATCGCCGCCTATCTCGCCTCGCCGCGGCGACTGGCGTTCAACACGCAGGGCATCTTCCGCCGCTACCCGGAGCTCGACGGCTGACCGTTTCCGCGCTGTCGCAGGACTCCGCTCGTCCGGCGACGCTCTTGCCCTGCCTCGCAGCCAGGGCCCGACGGTATCCCCCGCGATCGGGCTTCTGCAACGGCGAACATCCGTCGGCCTCCGGAAGAAGAGCTTTCTGGCTTTGGGGGAGATCACCGGCGTCAGCATCGCCCGCGAGCGGGCTCCGGCCGGAGGCACTAGAACAGCGCGATCACCATCGCGCCGGCGACGATCAGGCCGCCGCCGACCAGCATCGGCACGCTCGGTTTTTCGCCGAGAAACACCAGCGCCAGCACGATCACCATCGCCACGCTGAGCTTGTCGATCGGCGCCACCTTGCTCACCGGCCCCAGCTGCAGCGCGCGGTAGTAGCACAGCCAGCTCAAGCCGGTGGCGATGCCGGAGAGCACCAGGAACAACCAGCTGTGCCAGGGCAACCCGGTCGGACGCGCCCACTCACCGCGCAGGCTGAGGATGCCGGCGGTGACCAGCACGATCACGATGGTGCGGATGAAAGTGGCGAGGTTGGAGTTGATCCCCGCCACGCCCAGCTTGCCGAACAGCGCGGTGAGCGCGGCGAAGAACGCCGAACCCAGCGCGAAGAGCAGCCAGCTGTCGCGCAGCGGCACGGTCGATGACTCAGTGCGCGCCGCTGTCGGTGTCGCCCTGGCTGCTGCGCTTTTCTTCCGGCGGCGGGCTCCTGCCCCACTCCATGATCTTGTACATCACCGGCCGCACCGGCGGCTGGCCGGCCTCGTCGCGCAGCCGGCCCTGGTTGTCCACCATGTAGGTCTGCGGCACGCCGTTCTTCGGCGTCACCACCACCATGTAGAGGCGGCCGCTCCGGCGGTATTCCTGGATGGTCTGGTCGCCGTCGCGGTGCACCTGCACGTCCGGAATCGCTTCGCTGGGTCCGGTATCGCCCGGCTGGCGCGGCAGCGGAATCGGCTTGCCCGGCAGGCGCGTGGGCTCAAGCTCGGCCGGCGTGGATTGCGTGGGCGTGGCGCTCGGTGCCGGCGCCGTATCGGCGGTCGGCATGACGCCCGGATCGTTCATGCCGGGGGGCGGCAGCGCGGGCTGGTTCGGCTTGGTCGGCGCGTCCTGCGCATGCACCTGGGCGAGCAGCAGGACGGCGGCCAGGGCCAGGGGAAGGCGGGCTTTCATGGCGCAAACCTCACGCGGGGGGAGAGGCGCGCAGCATAGCAGCGCGCTGCTTGAGCGCCGGATGAAGCGCTTGCGTCGCGGGGCTCGCGTGGGCATCCATGCCGGGCGCGCATGCGAGAATACGGCGCATGGCCAAGCTCATCCTGATCGACGGTTCCTCCTACCTTTACCGCGCCTTCCACGCGCTGCCGCCGCTGACCAACGCGCAGGGCGAGCCCACCGGCGCGCTGTTCGGCGTGGTCAACATGCTGCGCGCCACGCTGAACGAGCAGCCGACCTACATGGCCTTCGTCAGCGACGCGTCGGGCCCGAACTTTCGCAATGACATGTACGCCGACTACAAGGCCAACCGCCCGCCGATGCCGGACGACCTGCGCGCGCAGGTGCAGCCGATGCTCGACATCGTCGCCGCGCTGGGCTTTCCGATCCTGCGCGTGACCGGCGTGGAAGCGGACGACGTGATCGGCACGCTGGCGCTGGCGGCGCAGGCCAAGGGCATCGAGGTGGAGATCTCCACCAGCGACAAGGATTTCGCCCAGCTGGTGCGCCCCGGCATCACCCTGGTCAACACCATGACCAGCACGGTCACCGACCGCGACGGCGTGATCGCCAAGTTCGGCGTGCCGCCGGAGCAGATCATCGACTTCCTCGCCCTCACCGGCGACAGCATCGACAACGTGCCCGGCGTGGCCAAATGCGGCCCCAAGACCGCGGCCAAGTGGCTGGCCGAATACGGCTCGCTGGACGGCCTCATGGCCAGCGCCGACAAGGTGGGCGGCAAGATCGGCGAGAACCTGCGCGAGGCGCTGGGACAGCTGCCGCTATCGCGCGAGCTGGTCACCATCAAGACCGACGTGGCGCTGGAGCTTGGCGTCACCGACCTCGCCCCGCGTCCGCAGGACGTCGACGCCCTGCGCACGCTGTTCACCCGCTACGAGTTCAAGCAGGCGCTGAAGGAGCTGGACAACGGCACCGCCCCTGTAGGAGCGCATCCTGTGCGTGAAGGCTCTTCTTCGACGAATCAGGAGCAAGAGCAAGACCCTCGCGCACAGGGTGCGCTCCTACCTGAGGATAGCGCGCCGGGAACTTACGAACTGGTCACCACCCAGGCGCAGCTCGACGCCTGGCTGGCCAGGCTGGAAACGGCCGAGCTGATCGCGTTCGACACCGAGACCACCAGCCTCGACCCGCTGCAGGCCGAGATCGTCGGCGCCTCGTTCGCGGTGGAAAGCGGCCACGCCTGCTATATCCCGCTGGCGCACGATTACCCCGGCGCACCGGCGCAGCTGGATCGCGCGGCCACGCTGGCGGCGCTGAAGCCCATCCTGGAAAACCCGGCACGCCCCAAGCTCGGCCAGCACGCCAAGTACGACATCAACGTACTGAGCCAATACGGCATCACCGTGCAGGGGGTGAAACACGACACCATGCTCGAATCCTTCGTGTGGAACGCCACCGCCACGCGTCACGACATGGATTCACTGGCCGCGAAGTATCTCGGCTACAGCACCATCAAGTACGCCGAGGTGGCCGGCAAGGGCGCCAAGCAGATTTCCTTCTCGCAGGTCGACCTGGACACCGCCTGCCGCTACGCCGCGGAGGACGCCGACATCACCCTGCGCCTGCACCAGGCGCTGTGGCCGAAGCTGCAAAGCGAACCGGCGCTGTGCAAGGTGTACGAGGCCATCGAGATCCCGCTGGTGCCGGTGCTGGCGCGGATGGAGCAGCGCGGCGTGCTGATCGACGCCCACGTGCTGCGCCTGCAGAGCCAGCAGCTGGGCAAGCGCATGCACGAGATCCAGCAGCAGGCCTACGCCGAGGCCGGGCGCGAGTTCAACCTCGATTCGCCCAAGCAGCTGCAGGCGATCCTGTTCGACCAGCTGGGCCTGGCCGCCAAGGTGAAGACGCCGACCGGCCAGCCCTCCACCAACGAGGAGGCGCTGGAAGCAATCGCCGACGAGCACGCGCTGCCGCGGCTGATCCTCGACTACCGTGGCCTGGCCAAGCTGCGCTCCACCTACACCGACAAGCTGTCGGGCATGGTCAACCCGCGCACCGGGCGCGTGCACACCAGCTACCACCAGGGCGGTGCGGCGACCGGGCGCATTTCCTCCTCCGACCCCAACCTGCAGAACATCCCGGTGCGTACCGAGGAGGGCCGGCGCATCCGCCAGGCCTTCATCGCGCCCGACGGCTGGCGGGTGATGGCGGCGGACTACTCGCAGATCGAGCTGCGCATCATGGCCCACCTGTCCGGCGACGAAGGCCTGCTGAAGGCGTTTGGCGAAGGCGGCGACGTGCACCGCGCCACCGCGGCCGAAGTGTTCGGCATCGCGCCCGAGGAGGTCACCGGCAACCAGCGCCGCGCTGCCAAGGCGATCAACTTCGGCCTGATGTACGGCATGAGCGCGTTCGGGCTGGCCAAGCAGCTGGGCGTGGACCGCGGCGAGGCGGGCGATTACATGGCGCGCTACTTCGCCCGCTATCCCGGCGTGCAGGCCTTCATGGAGGCCACCCGCAAGCAGGCGCACCGCGACGGCTACGTGGAAACCATCTTCGGCCGCCGGCTGTATCTGGAGAACCTCACCTCGCGCAACCAGGGCCTGCGCCAGGGCGCCGAGCGCGCCGCGGTGAACGCCCCGATGCAGGGCAGCGCTGCGGACATCATCAAGCGCGCGATGATCGCCGTGGACGGCTGGCTGGCCGGCCGCGACGACGCCCGCATGCTGATGCAGGTGCACGACGAACTGGTGTTCGAGGTGCGCGCCGACGCGGTGGACGGCGTGCGCGCCGGCGTGATCGAGCGGATGAGCGGCGCGGCCGAACTGAAGGTGCCGCTGCTGGTCGATGTGGGCGTGGGCGCGAACTGGGACGAGGCGCACTGAGCCCGCCCAGTTGTTGGATTTTCGTCAAATGAATCGGCGCTAAATCTTTCCGGGAAACCGGGCAACTTTCCGAGGCCGGCGCACTCTATGTATCCGGATGCACGCAACGGCGTCCGTGGGTTTCTCTTTTCCCTGGAGAACCCGAACGATACGAGCCTTCCCCTGGGCCTCCGTATCGCGGTGATCCGGTCTTCCCCTGGACCGTCTCACCACCCCGGCCCCGAAGGTTCCCCCTAGCCTTCGGGGCTTTTTTTGTCCTCATGTTTAGTCCGCATGTTCGCCGACCGCGGCCGCCTTGGGCTGCCCTGCACCTCGCGTGCACACTCCCGGCGCCTATGATCACCCCTTCATCACAGGAGGAAGATCCATGCGTGCAGGTCTTATCATCATTGGCGTCGTGCTGCTCGCTGCGGGCGTCTGGATCACCGTCGGCAACGGCAGCTACAAGCAAACCGACACGGTCGCCAAGCTTGGCCCCGCAGAGATCACCGCAACCCATCAGAAGTCGATCCCGCAGTGGGTGGGTATTGCCGGCATCGTTATCGGCGGCGTGCTGGCCATCGGCGGCTTCGTCAGCAAGCGCTGAGTTTCACCCGCGCCTCATCCTCGACCGCCGCCTTCGGGCGGCGGTCGTCGTTTCAGCGGGGCGATCGGGCCGCGCGCCGCTACAATCGTGCGGATGGATGTTTCCCACCTGATCGATTCGCTCAACGACGCGCAGCGCGAGGCCGTTTGCGCACCGCCCGGCCACTACCTGGTGCTGGCCGGCGCCGGCTCCGGCAAGACCCGCGTGCTTACCCACCGCATCGGCTGGCTCACCGAAGTGGAGCGCGTGCCGCCGTGGGCGATCCTCGCGGTCACCTTCACCAACAAGGCCGCCGGCGAGATGCGCGCGCGGCTCGGCGCCTTGATCCCGAATGGCACGCAGGGCCTCACCGTGGGCACCTTCCACGGCATCGCCCATCGCCTGCTGCGCCGGCACTGGGCCGAAGCCGGGCTGCCGGAAAGTTTCCAGATCCTCGATTCGGATGACCAGCAGCGGCTGGTCAAGCGCGTGGTCGCGGGCATGGGCCTGGACGACGCGAAGTTCCCGCCACGCCAGGCCGCCTGGCAGATCAACAGCTGGAAGGATGAGGGCAAGCGGCCGGAAAACATCGAGCACCACGACCATCCGGTCACCCGCACCTTCGTGCAGATCTACCAGGCCTACGAGGACGCCTGCCGCCGCGCCGGCCTGGTCGACTTCGCCGAGCTGCTGCTGCGCGCGCACGAGCTGTGGCTGAAGAACCCGGCGGTGCTGGAGCACTACCAGCACCGCTGGCGCTACCTGCTGATCGACGAGTTCCAGGACACCAACACGCTGCAGTACGCGTGGATCCGCGTACTCGCCGGCGCTACCGGCCAGGTGTTTGTCGTGGGCGACGACGATCAGGCGATCTACGGCTGGCGCGGCGCGAAAGTGGAGAACGTACAGCAGTTCCTCAAGGACTTCCCCGGCGCGCGCACGATCAAGCTGGAGCAGAACTACCGCTCCACCGCCACCATCCTGAAAGCCGCCAACGCGGTCATCGCTCGCAACGGCGGCCGCCTCGGCAAGCAGCTGTGGACCGATGGCGACACCGGCGAGCGCATCGCGCTGTACGCCGCCTACAACGAGCAGGACGAGGCGCGCTTCGTGATCGAGCGCATCCGCGAATACGTCGACGAGCACGGCAGCGCGAAAGACTGCGCCATCCTGTATCGCTCCAACGCGCAGTCGCGCAACTTCGAGGAGCAGCTGACCCAGCGCAACATCCCGTACCGCGTCTACGGCGGCCTGCGCTTCTTCGAGCGCGCCGAAATCAAGGACGCACTGGCCTACCTGCGTCTCACCGCCAACCGCCACGACGACGCCGCCTTCGAGCGCGCGGTGAACACGCCGCCGCGCGGCATCGGCGATCGCACGCTGGACGTGCTGCGCCGGCGCGCGCGCAGCGAGAACGCCTCGATGTGGGAAGCCGCCCTGCACGAACTGGCCGGCGCCAGCGAACTGGCCGGCCGGGCGAAGAACGCGGTGAAGGCGTTCCTGAGCTTGATCGACCAGATGGCCCGCGATTTCAGCCCCACCGCGCTGGACTCCCTCTCCCCCGGCACCGCCGGGGGAGAGGGCCGGGGTGAGGGGGCAGGCTCTTTCGACGATCAAGAGCCCCCCTCACCCTACCCTCTCCCCCGAGCAAGCTCGGGGGAGAGGGAAAACCATCAAAGCCTCACCCTCGCCGAACAGATCGACCACGCCATCACCCACACCGGCCTGCGCGACTTCTACGAGAAGGACAGCCGCGGCAACGCCGAATCGCGGGTGGAGAACCTGGACGAGCTCGTCAACGTGGCCAGCCGCTTCGAGCTCACCCCCGACGATATCGATGCGGGCCTCAGCGAGCTGGCCGCCTTCCTCTCGCACGCCGCGCTGGAAGCCGGCGAGGGCCAGGGCGAGGCGTGGGACGACTGCGTGCAGCTGATGACGCTGCACTCGGCCAAAGGGCTGGAGTTCCCGGTGGTGTTCCTGGTCGGACTGGAGGAAGGGCTGTTCCCCAGCCAGCGCTCGGTCGACGACGAGGGCCGGCTGGAGGAAGAGCGCCGGCTCGCCTACGTGGGCATCACCCGCGCGCGCGAACGGCTGTTCATCACCCACGCCGAATCGCGCCGCATGCACGGCACCGAGCTGCTGGCGCGTCCGTCGCGCTTCCTCGGCGAAATGCCCGCCGAACTGATCGACGAAGTGCGCCCGCGCGTGCAGGTGAGCCGGCCGCTGTACGGCGGCTACCGGGCACCCACGTCGGCTTCGCTGGAAGAAGCGCTGCCGGTGAAGCTCGGCCAGCGCGTGAGCCACCCCAGCTTCGGCGAAGGCGTGGTGCTCAGCGCCGAAGGTGCCGGCGCCCACGCGCGGCTGCAGGTGAACTTCGAGAACGCCGGCAGCAAGTGGCTGGTGGCGGCGTACGCCAACCTGACGCCGCTGTAGGCAGGCAAAGCGTCCACGCCATCTTCGTCGACGCGGACTCGGCTGCGCTCGCCACCGTGGCTCCGGCACAAATTGTGCGGTCCAGCATCTTGCCGGCAAGTGCGCACCCACCTCGACGTCATTCCCGCGAAGAGCTTTTCAACAGCCGCAAGCTGGTCAAGCGGGAATCCATATTGACCTGCTGCATGAGGCGGCGATGGATTCCCGCTTTCGCGGGAATCACGGGCTATGAGGATCTGCGCTGCCGTCTGGCGGTCACGTCACATGTCGATCCGCCATGAAACCCCTGCAGAACACATCACGGAGAGCCAGGGAGTGAACGTCACTCCCGCAGCCGCGGCACTCCGTGCTCGTCGCGATCCTCGATCGCGATCGGCCGGGTGTCGATCACGCCGGCGGACCCCGTGGGCACGTTCTGGATCGCATCGCCGCGGGTCAGCGCCAGCGCGTTGCGGAAGCAGCGCTGGGCCATCACCGCGTCGCCCTGGCCAGTCCACATATCGGCCAGCGCTTCCCACGCGCCGGCGCTGGGTGCGAGCGCAATCGATCGCTCCAGGTGCTTGCGCGCCTTGCCCCACAGCTGGAGCTTCACGCACAGGCGGCCGAGCGCGAGCAGCAGGCCGGCATCGTTGGGATGGGTGTCCAGCCAGCCTTCGGCGCGGCGCAAGCGCGCGTCGAGGTCTTCGTTGCCCAGCGCGCCCCACACCTGCACCAGCGAGGACGACCACTCGCGGCGCAGCGCCGATTCCAGCTCGTCCATCGCCGGCAGGATCATGCCCAGCTCCGCCGCGCGTCGCGCATAGGCCTCGACCACGGCCGGCGCGCGGCGCTGGTTCTTCGGCAGCTGCGACCACAGCGTGTTGAGCGCAGCGGCATCGGCGGCGGACTGCACGCTCGCCACCAGCACCTGGTTTTCCAGCGCCTGGTAGTTGCGGCTGCCCAGCGCCGCGCTTTTCTGCAGCGGCGCCAGCGCAGCGCGCGCACGGCGCGTGTCGCCGGCGGCGAGTGCGGCCAGCGCCAGCTCGCGCCAGCCGCCCGGGGTCAGCGTGGCGTTGTCCGCGTCCGGGGCGAGCAGCGCCACGGCTTCGGCCGGCTTGCCGTCGCGGCGCAGCAGCGCGGCGCGTAGCACGCGCGCGGCCTGCGGCACCGACTGCGCGGCCTGATCCAGCGACTCCAGCGCGCGAGCCGATTCGCCACGCCGCGACGACGCCTCGGCCGCCGCCAGCAGCGCCGGGCCTTGCAAGGCATCCAGCCGCGAGGCGCGCGACAGGTCACGCTCGGCGTCGCCGTGACGCCCTTCGGCCAGCGCCACCAGGCCGTCGGCGAGACGGCGCTGGCTGAGCCGGCGATGGCGGCGGTTCATGGCACCGAACGGCCAGCGCACCAGCTGCCACAACGCACCCACCAAGCCCCACACCAGCAGCAGAATGACCACGGCGGCGAGCACCGTGGTCTGCACGCGCCAGCCGCGCAGGCGCACCAGCACGTAGCCCGGGTCTTCGGCGACCCAGTGCCAGCCGAAGGCCGCCAGCGCCGCGATCAGCACCAGCAGGAGGATCCAGCGCCACAGCTTCACGGCTTCGCTCCTGCCGGCGTCGGCGTCGGCGTCGGGCCGGGCTTGAGCGCGTGCACGGCGCGCAGGTTACGCAATTCGGTGAGTGCGGCGCCGAGTTGCACCGGCTTGGTCGGCTGCGCCGCCTTGAGCAGGTCGGCCAGGGTGGCGCGGGCCTGTTTGACCGCCACATCATTGCCGTCGAACTGCGCGGCCAGGCCCGCATCGGCACGCTGCAGGGCGCCGCGATAGCCTTCCTCGTCGTGCGCCAGCAGCGCCGATTCGGCATGCGCGAGATCCAGCGCCACCAGCTCGCGGGTGAGCCGCGCGTCGGCGACCGCCATCGGCGCGCCGTTGTCGCGCTGGATGCTCACCACGCTCGCCAGCGCGTTTTGGACGCGCGCCCACACGCCGCCGGTGCTGCTGTCGGTGGGCGTATCGAGCGGTTTCAGCGGCAGGCTGCCAACCGCACCGCGCAGCTGCTGCAACCGATGCAGGGCGGCGTCGGCATGCACCGTCGCGCTTTGCTCCAGCGCCTCGCGCTCGGCCGCCACACTCTGACGCAGGTTGGAGAATGCCGCATCGTCCACCGCCGCAAGGGTCTGGTCGGCCAGCGCGTAGGCCGACGCCGCACCGGCGGCGTCGTGGAACAGCTCATAGCGCTCCTTGCCCATGCGCAGCAGCGATTCGGTCTCGTCCAGCAGCATCGCGTCGTGACCGGAGAGGCTCTTCTCCGACAGCTTGGCCACCGCATCTTCAAGATTGCGCAGGCGCTCGTTCTGGCCGAGCAGTTCCTCGCGCATGCCGCGATTGACGTCGTCGGCGTCGCGCAGGCGATCACGCAGGCTGCGGCGCTCGTCGTCCATGGCCTTGAGCGTGCTTTCCAGCGTGGCGGTGCGGGCGCCGAGGTCGTCGAGCGTGCTGCTCGCGGCGGCAGTGGCACGCATCTGCTGCCACTGCTGCCAGCCGACGTAGCCGGCGGCACCGATGGCCACCAGCGACAACACCACCGCCAGCCCCAGCGCACCGCCGCGGGAGCGGGACGCAGGCACGCGCGGTGAGGGGGCACGCGCGGGAGCCGAAACGCTCGCCGCGGACGCGGTGGACTCGTGGGAAGGGGCGTCGTTGTTCATCCGCGCATGCTAGCAGCGCCGGCGGCGGCACTTGCATCAAGGCCGCGTGAAAGAGCCGCCGTTGGCGTCGCTGAGGGCCGCGTCCACCAGGTCGACGGGCAGCGCCGAACGCGCCAGCACCAGCCGCGACCAGCCCGCGTCGCGCGCCACCTCGCGCAGCCGCACGCTGCTGACCACCGCGGTGACGCGGCACAGCGCGGACCACGCCTCCGGCGGCAACTGGCGGCGCAGGTGCGCCATCGCCTCGGCGCTGGACCACAGCACGCAGGCACTTTCAGGCAGCGCGCGCAGCGCATCGGCGTGACGGTGATCCAGCCGCGGCGGAACGCGTCGGTAGACATGCACCTCTTGCAGCTCCCCTCCGCGTGCGGCCAGCGCCTCGCGCAGCAGGCCGCGCCCGCCCTCGCCGCCGATCAACGCCACGGCGGTTCCACGCAACGCCTGCAACGCGGGCAGCGCGAGCACGCCTTCGCTGTCCTGTCGCGACGGGGCCAGCGGCGCGCGCACGCCGGCACGCAGCAACGCCCGCGCCGTGCCCTGGCCCACGCCGATGGCGGGGCAATCTGGCGGCAGCGACTGCAGCGCATGCGCCATGCGTACCGCCGCGGGACTGGTGAAGATGACCCGCGCCGCATGCAGCGCCTCGGCCAGCGCGGTGCGAGTGTCCGCGTCATCGATCGCGCGCAGCGCCATGCCCGGCACGTGCAGCGGTCGCCCGCTGGCGGCACGCACCCGGCGCATCACCGCGGCCGCAGCACCCACGGGGCGGGTGACCACGACCACGCGGCCGTGCAGATCGGGCGGCAGCGGAAGCTGGGGCATGCGTGCGTCCCTGGGCTGATGGACAACGTAGAGCAACGGGTAAGACCTTTCGCGCATCGCAGTCTAGCCGCGATGGGGCCTACACTGACCCGCCCTGCCCGCCGCCGACGGCCCGCAGTGCTCCACCTTTGCTCCGAGTCCCGCCATGTCCGCTGCTCCCCGCTCCGTGCACCTTTCCCGTGATGCCATCGAGCATGACGCCATCGAAGGCGATCTCGCCCAGGCACTGGTGCAGTTTGTCCGCGACGAGATTCCGCTGGCGCGCGCGATGGACTTGTCGCTGGTGTCGTCCTCGCCGGACCGGGTAAGCCTGGCCGTGCCGCTGGGGCCCAACGTCAACGACAAGGGCTGCGCCTTCGGCGGCAGCCTGGTGAGCCTGATGACGCTGACCTGCTGGGCGCTGGTGGAACTGGCGCTGCGCCGCCGCGGCGACGACTGCGATGTGTTCGTGGGCGAGTCCACGGTGCGCTACCTCGCCCCGGTGTGGAGCGACTTCCGCGCCGACGCGCAGCTGGCGCCCGAGGCGGACTGGACCACCTTCTTCGACACGCTCGACGCCCGCGGCCGCGCCCGCATCGAGGTGATCTGCGAAGTGCCGGGCGAGCCCGGCAAGCCGGCCGCCACGCTGTCCGCGCGCTTCGTCGCCAAGCGCCGCGCCAGCCACTGAGCCCGCACGCGGGCTTGCCCGCCCGGCGTCATGCGTCACAATGCCCGGGCCTTCATCCGGGAGACCGACTCCATGCGCCGCATCGCCATCCTGTGCGTCCTCGCCGGCCTCGTGCTGCTCGGCGGCTGCGCCACCCAAAAGCGCGACACGACCCTTACTGCCACGCTCAACGCCTACGCCAGCACGGTGCGCTGGGGCGACTTCGCCAGCGCCGAGCAGTTCGTCGATCCCAAGGTGCGCGAAACGCATCCGCTGACCCCGATCGAGCTGTCGCGCTTCAGGCAGTACCGCGTCACCGAATACGACGACGGCCAGGGCCCGATGCCCACCGGCGAGAACGAGGCGCAGCAGGTGGTGCGCATCGGCATCGTCAACCTCAACACGCAGGCCGAGCGCAGCCTGGTGGACAAGCAGACCTGGCGCTACGACCCCGAGGCCAAGCACTGGTGGCTCACCAGCGGCCTGCCCGATCTCACCACCGCGCGCTGAGCGTTATCCACCGCTGCCCGTATAATCGCGGGTTTTCCGCCCCACTCCCGCGGCCTGCGGCTGCCCC
>DASUJJ010000341.1:0-4518 GCA_036279335.1 Dyella sp. | reverse complement strand
CGCGGAAGACAGCGGCAACCGGTCCAGCTCGATCTCCGCACCCACGACGCTGGCCGTGCACAGATGGCCGAGGTCGGCGAGCAGGCCGTCGGAGACGTCGATGCACGCGCTGGCCCGGCCGCGCAGCGAGAGCCCGGCCGCCACCCGCGGCTGCGGCCGATGGAGGCGCGCGCGCAGGAATACGCGGCGCTGTTCCTCGTCGGGGTCGGCGCTGGGCACCAAGCGCTGCAGTCCGGCCGCCGCGTCGCCCAGCGTGCCGGTGACGAACACCAGGTCGCCGACCCGTGCACCGTCGCGACGCAGCGCCTGCCCCGGCGGCACGAAACCGTGCACCGCCACCGACAGCGCGAACGGGCCGCGCGTGGTATCGCCACCGACCAGCGCCGCGCCGTAGGCCTGCGCGAGCTGCGCAAAGCCCTCGGCGAGGCCGTCGACGCGCGCGGCCTGCGCCTCGGCCGACAGCTCCGGCAGGGTCAGCGCGAGCAGCGCCCACGCCGGCGTGGCGCCCATCGCGGCGAGGTCGGAGAGGTTCACCGCCAGCGCCTTCCAGCCGATGTCGGCCGGCGCCGTACCTACCGGAAAATGCACGCCCTCGACCAGCGTATCGATCGCCACCGCCAGCTCCTGCCCCGCCGGCACGGCGAGCAGCGCGGCGTCGTCGCCGATGCCCAGGCGCACGTCGTCCCGCACCTGCGCGGTGCGCGCATGGATGCGGTCGATCAGGCGGAATTCCATCAGCGCGCGGCCATCGACAGTGGCACGTCAGCTGCCGGCCGGGGCCGGCACGTCGCGCGTGAACAGGCGGATCGGCGCATCGTGGAAGGTGGTCTCGCACCAGGCACGAAAGCCGGCCTTCTCCGCCACGCGGATCGAGGCGACGTTCTCGGGCGAGATGATGCAGGCCTCGCGGTGCGCGCCCAGGTAACGATCGCCCCAGGCGAGCACGGCCGCCAGCGCCTCGCTGGCGTAGCCGCGCCCGTGCACCGCCGGCGCCAGTACCCAGCCCAGTTCCAGCATGCCATCGAGCGAGGGCGTGAGCTCGCGCTGGAAGTCGGCATAGCCGAGGTCGCCCACCAGCGCGCCGCTGGCCTTTTCTTCCAGCGCCCAGAACCCGACGCCGAGCAGCGGCCACATGCCGCCGTAGCGCAGCAGTCGCATCCACGCGTCCTGCCGCGTGGTCGGCACGCCGCCGATGTGGCGGTAGACATCCGGCGCGGACCAGATCGCGTGCAGCGCGTCGAGGTCGTCCGCGCGGTGCGCGCGCAGGCGCAGGCGCGGCGTCTCCAGCACGGGCGCCTGCCGCAGCACGGACGCGCCGGCCAGGGTGAATACCATCAGCCGCGCTTTTCCACCGCGCGCAGCTGCGCGGCGAGCTTGTCCAGCACGCCGTTGACGTAGCTGTGGCCGTGGTCGGCGCCGAAGCGCTTGGTGACCTCGATCGCCTCGTTGATCACCACGCGATAGGGCACGTCGGGGCGATAGCCCAGCTCGTAGGCGGCCAGCCGCAGCGCGGCGCGCTCGATCGGATCGATCTGCGCGACCTCGCGATCGATGTGCGGGCGCAGGCTGGCGTCGATCGCCTCAACGTGTTTTTCCACGCCGTGCAGCAGGTCTTCGAAATACTCCAGGTCAGCGATCTCCATGTCCTGCTCGTGGCGGAACTGGTCGATCACCGCATTCATGTGGCTGCCCGACAGCTGCCACGCGTACAGCGCCTGCAGCGCACGGCGGCGCGCACGCGAGCGCGCGGTCATGTCGATGCCGTGGCTTGGCGGCGCCATCATAGCTGCCCGTAGAGGTTGACCATTTCCAGCGCGGCCAGCGCGGCGTCCACGCCCTTGTTGCCGGCCTTGGTGCCGGAGCGCTCGATCGCCTGCTCGATGGAGTCGGTGGTCAGCACGCCGAACGCCACCGGCACGCCCGAAGCATAGGCCGCCTGGGCCAGGCCCTTGGCGCATTCGCCGGCGACGTAGTCGAAGTGCGGGGTCGAGCCGCGGATCACCGCGCCCAGCGCGATCACCGCCGCGTACTTGCCCGAGGCCGCCACCTTGTGCGCGGCCAGCGCGATTTCCCACGCGCCCGGCACGCGGATCAGCTCGATGTCGTCATCCTTCACGCCGTGGCGCACCAGCGCGTCACGCGCGCCGGCCACCAGCGGCTCCACCACGAAGCCGTTGAAGCGGCCGGCGACGATGGCAAAGCGGCCCTTGGGCGTGGCGAAGTTGCCTTCGATGGTTTTCATGCAGATCGTCCTCGATGGGCGCGCGGCCCGGGGCAGACCGCGCATTTTACGGGTTTGCGGCGCCCGCCGCTTGGGCCCGGCGGCTCAGGCGGCCAGATGCGGATAGCCGGAGAAGCTCAGCGCGGCTTGTGTGCCGCTGACCTGCAGTCGCGCCGGCACGCCGAACGGCAGGGTCACCTTGTCCCGCGCGTGGCCGAACGGCAGCCCGTCGAGCACCGGAATACCTACCACCTTGCGGATCTGCGCAAACGCTTCGTCCAGGTCGTAGCCGTTGTCGTAGCCGGCGGGCCGGCACTGCACGAAATCGCCCAGCACCAGCGCGCGCTGGCGGCCGAGCACGCCGGACAGATGCAGCTGGTACAGCAGCCGCTCGATGCGAAACGGCGGCTCGCCGACGTCTTCCACCACCAGGATGCCGCCATCGATGCGCGGCTGGTACGGCGTGCCGAGCAGGCTGCAAAGCACGGCGAGGTTGCCGCCCCACAGCGGACCTTCCACGTCCAGCGCGTGCTCACCGGAGGTGGCCCACTCGGCCTGGCCCTGCCCGCTGCGCAGCGTGTTCCAGAAATGCGCGAGCGTGAACTCGCTGGGCTCGGCCGCGCCGAAGTCCGGCCCCAGCATGGGCCCGCTGAAGCTCGGCAAGCCCGCTTTGGCCAGCAGGGCGAGCTGGATCGCGGTGAAGTCGCTGTGGCCGACCAACGCCAGCGGCTGGCCAGCGAGCCGCTCGCGCAGGGCGTCGTAATACAGATGCTCCAGCAGCCGCGTGGCGCCGTAGCCGCCGCGCACCGCCAACGCGATATCCGGCAGGATGTCCAGCGTGGCGAGCGCGTTGAGGTCGCCAGCGCGCTCGGCGTCCATGCCGGCGAAGCGTGACGTGCTGCGTTCCAGCACCTCGCTGCCGTCGATCGCGCAGCCCGCGTCGCGCAGCCGCGATACGCCACGCGCCATCGCGTCGCGGTCATGCGGGTAGCCGGAGGGGGCGATCAGGCGGATGCGGGTAGCGGGCATGGTCTGGGTCAAAGCAACGAGGCGGCGTCAGCGGATCGTAGAGCAAAGAGCGGCGGCGATCGGGACGTCATCGTGACGTTGCTGGGCCCTTCGACTCCGCTTCACTACGCTCAGGGCGAACCGCGGCCCTCGCCAGTGCTCCATCGAACCCCGATCACCCTGAGCGTAGGCCTGCAAGGCCGAAGTCGAAGGGCAGGCCGCCAAGCCCGCCGCTCAAACGTACTCCACCACTTCCAGCCCGAACGCCCCCAGGCCCACCAGCTTGCGCGGCGTGCCGATCACGCGCAGCTGGCGCACGCCCAGATCCACCATGATCTGCGCACCCAGGCCGAGCTGGCGCCACTGGTTGTGCTGGGCGTCTTCGGCGCTGACCGTGACTGGCTGGCCTTTCAGGCGCGCCAGCAGGGCCTCGGGGGTGTCCTCGCCGGAGAGCACCAGCAGCACGCCGCGATCTTCGTCGGCGATGCGCCGCAGCGCCGCGGTGACGGTCAGGCCGAGATCGTCGCGGGTCAGGTGCAGCACGTCCGACAGCGTGTTGCGCACGTGCACGCGGCTGAGCACCGGCGCGCCGTCGTCCACCGCGCCCTTGATGAGCGCGAAGTGCAGGCCGCGGCGAATGGCGTCGCGGTAGGCGACGAGCCGGAACGGGCCGAACTCGGTGTCCACCTGTTCCTCGTGCACGCGCTCGAC
Organism: Dyella sp.; assembly: GCA_036279335.1. Classification (GTDB taxonomy): domain Bacteria; phylum Pseudomonadota; class Gammaproteobacteria; order Xanthomonadales; family Rhodanobacteraceae; genus Dyella_A. Next base: position 578 of record DASUJJ010000341.1, on the reverse strand, counting down.
GGTCTTCTCGGTTTCCAGCCGGTAGCGGATCAGGTCGGCGATGGTGCCGATCTTCAGGCCGTGCTTCTTGGCGAACACTTCCAGCTCGGGGCGGCGCGCCATTGAGCCGTCCTCGTGCAGGATCTCGATCAGGATCGCCGCCGGCTCCAGCCCGGCCAGCGCGGCCAGATCGCAGCCCGCTTCGGTGTGGCCGGCGCGGGTGAGCACGCCGCCGGGCTGCGCGGTGAGCGGGAAGACGTGGCCGGGCTGCGAGAGATCCTGCGGCTTCGCGTCGGACTTCACCGCGACCTGGATGGTACGCGCGCGGTCATGCGCCGAGATGCCGGTGGTGACGCCCTCGGCCGCCTCGATCGAGACGGTGAAGTTGGTCTGGTACGGCGAGGTGTTGTCGCTGACCATGGGACGCAGGCCGAGCTGGCGCGTGCGCTGCTCGGTGAGCGTGAGGCACAGCAGGCCGCGCGCCTCGCGCACCATGAAGTTGACGTCCTCCGGCCGCACCATCTGGGCGGCCATGACGATGTCGCCCTCGTTCTCGCGGTCCTCGTCGTCGAGGATCACGACCATGCGGCCGGCGCGGA
>DASUJJ010000340.1:0-5097 GCA_036279335.1 Dyella sp. | reverse complement strand
GGTGTCCAGGCGGTCGTTGAACAGCAGGCGGTTGGGCAGGCCGGTGAGCGCATCGAGCAGGCCTTCGGCGCGGCCCTGCTCGCGGGTGCGGCGCAGCTCGATCGATTGCGCAAAACGCGCTGCCGCGCAGCGCAGCACCGGCTCGACGATATCCATCCGACCGAGCCCACGGCGGCGTCCCACCAGCAGCGCGCCGATCACGCTGCGGCGCTCGTCCAGCAGCGGCAGGCCGGCGAACCCGGCCACGCGCAGCTGTTGCAGCAGCGGGTCGTATTCCGCCAGCCGCTGGGCATCGTCGGCGTGCAGCATGGCCTTGCCGCCCAGCACGCGACGCAGCGAGGTCTGCAGCGCCGGATCAGGCCAGGCGAGCTCGTCGCCGCGCCAGTGCAGCAGCAGCTGCGAGGGCACCGCGCTGTCTTCCGGCCGGGCCGACCACAGGGCAAGGTAGTCGAGCCCGAGTTCATCAATCAGCAGACGCGACGTGGCGGCCTGCGGATCGACGCTGCTGCCGGTCTGGAAGATGCGGGTGAGCAGCGCCAGCGCCGCTTCGCCGCGGATCTCGGCGCGGTCACTGCGAAAGGCCAGCGCCACCGCATCCTTGCCGCGGTGGCGCACGCGCCGCGCGTTGGCCTGCCCGGTATCCGCGCCTTGGCGGGTACGCCGCTGGCACGGATGCCAGCGCCGATCCGCCTCGCGCAGCACCTGCTCCAGTTCGATGCCTTCAAACGCCAGGCACGTCGCAACCGGCTTCCCGAGCAGGTCGGTGACGGACAGATGGCTGTGCCGGAGCACGGCGGCGTTGACGTCGAGCACGCGATCGCCGGATGGATCGACCACCAGCCATTCGCTGTCGCCGTCTTCGTCGTCAAAGGCGAAGCGATAGGCCAGCGCATCTTCCGGCGCCGGAAGCGGAGCCACACGTTGCACCGGCGCTGGCGCGAGCCTGCTTGCGCGCTGCCAGCGCACCACCAGTTCGCGCTCGAGATGGCTGGCGTCGAGCCAGTCGGTGACCGATTCGGGCAGCATGGCCGGGGCCATCTTGCAGTCCGGCGCAAACACCGCCAGCAGCGTCGCATCACGGCAGGCATCCATCGAGCGCAGCTGTTCGCAGCAGGCGCGGGAGGCGCGACCGTCGCCTTCGAAGGCCACGGCGATCAGCGCCACGGGACCACGCCCGGCCAGCAGGATGGCCGCATGCGCGCTGTCGCGGGCACTCAGGATGCGGTCATGCTGCTCGCGATCGAGCACGTCGAACAGGCGCCGGCGCAGGTCCCGGTGCGAGGCCACCACCAGCATGTCGATAGGCTGGCTCATCAGGTGACCCAGCGGCCATCGCGCAGCCGCGGGCGCACCGGCAGATTCAGCTCGGAGCTGATCCGCGCCGCCGTCTCGCCGAGATGATCGATCAGCGCCTGGGGCGCATCGAGCAGCACGACGCGGCGGACGTGGCCGCTTGGTGCGCGGGCCAGCTGGCGCAGCAAGGTGGCATCCATCGCCGACAGCGGCAGCTCCAGGTGCGCCAGCAGATACACGCCGAAGTGCATGCTCTGCTGCATGTAACGCAGCGCGTTGCCGAGCCGCTGGCAGCCGGGCACGCGCGCGTGGGCGTCACGCAGGCTGCCCAGACCCTGGTCGGGCTGCCACAGGTACACCGCCTGCCCGGTGTGCCGTGCGATCGCCCGGAAGTCATTGAGCAGCGCCGCACTGTCGCCGCCCTCGAGCACGACCAGGCCGACCGGTGCGGCCAGGATACGTTCGAAGATTTCAACCCCGGCCTTGGGCGGGCTGGATGCCATCATGGACTGCATAGTGCGGCGTACGGTTGCGCACCGTCCGGCAATTGGCAAGAGCGCTGTTTGCCTTGTGGGCGCCGGGTCGGGACCGCAGTGCCGCGAGCGTGACCGCCATCTCGCAATCGACCGTCCGGGAGGGTATGGTCTGGGGCCCTTCTTCAGACGATCGCCGCCTCCCATGTTCGAAGGACTGCGTTTCAACCACTGGAAGACCAGCCTGGACGATGCCGGCATCGTCACCCTCACCCTCGACCGCGCAGCCAGCAGCGTCAACGCGATCTCGCGGGCGGTTCTCGATGAGCTGGAGCAGATCGTCGAGCGACTGGCGATCGAGAAGCCGGTCGGCGTGATCATCCATTCGGCCAAGCGCTCCGGTTTTGCGGTGGGTGCCGACATCAAGGAATTCGTGACCTACGCGGCAAAGGGGAGCGTGCGCGAAAACATCGAGCACGGGCAGCGCGTGTTCGAGCAACTGGCGCGCCTGCCCTGCCCCACGGTGGCCGCCGTGCACGGCGCCTGCATGGGCGGCGGCACCGAGCTGATCCTGGCGTGCCGCCAGCGCATTGCTGCAGACGACGAGAGCACGCGCATTGCCCTGCCCGAGGTGATGCTCGGTATCCATCCCGGCTGGGGCGGCACGGCACGCCTGCCGCGCCTGATCGGCGCCACCGATGCGCTGCCGATCATGCTGACCGGCCGCGCGCTGTCAGCGCGACGCGCCTTGGCGCTCGGCGTGATCGATCGCCTCGCGCCACCGGCCGAATTGCTCGCCGAAGCGCGCGCGCTGCTGCGCCGCGCCCCCGCCCGCCCGTTCGCCCAGCGCGCCAAGGCATGGGCCACCAACCTCTGGCCCGTGCGCCAGGTGCTGGCGCCGATGGTGGTCAAGCAGACCGCCGCCAAGGTGCGCCGGGAGCACTACCCGGCGCCGTTCGCGATGATCGAGGTGTGGCGCCGCGGCGGCAGCTCCATCAAGCAGCGCCTGGCACTGGAGGCAAGCTCGGTCGCCAGGCTCGCCGACACCCCCACCGCGCACAACCTGATCCGGATCTTCTTCCTGCAGGAGCGCCTGAAGAATCAGGGCGCCGGCGTGGAGCACGGCATCCGGCACGTCCACGTCGTCGGTGCGGGCGTGATGGGGGGAGACATTGCGGCGTGGTGCGCGCTCAAGGGCATGCAGGTCACCCTGCAGGATCGCGAGATGAAATTCATCCAGCCAGCGCTCGACCGGGCGCGGCAGCTGTACGAGAAGAAGCTCAAGAGCGGTGACAAGGTGGAGGCGGCCATGAAGCGCCTGCGCGCCGATGTCGACGGCAGCGGCGTGGCCAACGCGGAGCTGGCAATCGAGGCGATCTACGAGAACGCCGAGGCGAAAAAGGCGCTGTACGCCACGATCGAGCCGCAGTTCCAGGCCGAGGAGATCCTCGCCAGCAACACATCGAGCATTCCGCTGGCCGAACTCTGCTCGGAGTTGGTGCGGCCGCAGCGCTTCCTCGGCCTTCACTTCTTCAATCCGGTGGCGCAGATGCCGCTGGTGGAGGTGGTGCGCCACGATGGACTGGATCCGTCCGTCGAGAAGCGCGCACTCGCCTTCTGCAAGGCGCTGGGCAAATTGCCCGTGGCGGTGAAAGGCACGCCCGGCTTCCTGGTCAACCGCATCCTGATGCCGTATCTGCTCGAAGCCTTGCGCCTTTACAGCGAGGGCGTTCCCGGCCCGGTGCTGGATCGCGAAGCGAAGAAATTCGGCATGCCGATGGGGCCGATCGAGCTGGCCGACACGGTGGGGCTGGACGTGTGCGCGTCGGTTGGCAAGGAGCTGGCTCCCTTCCTGGGACTGGAGCTGCCGCCGGGCATCGAGGAAAAACTCGAAACGGGCAAGCGCGGCAAGAAGGACGGCCAGGGGCTGTATGTCTGGCAGGACGGCAAGCCGGTGAAGCCGGAGGTCGATCCCGACTACGTCGCCCCTGCCGACCTGCTCGAGCGCATGATGCTGCCGATGATCAACGAGGCGGTGGCCTGCCTGGCCGACCAGGTGGTCGACGATGCCGACCTGCTGGATGCCGGCGTGATCTTCGGCACCGGCTTCGCACCGTTCCGCGGCGGTCCGATTGCCTACGTGCGCGGCGAGGGCGCCGAAGTGCTCAAGGCTCGCCTCGAGAAACTTGCCCGCCAGCACGGCGAGCGCTTTGCACCCAAATCGGGATGGGACCTGCCGGCACTGCGCGAGGCACTGCCGCTGCCTGCAAGCGCCTGAGCGGCGTCTCGCCCGGGCGCGATCGGGGGCAATGCATTACCAGATCAGATCGGCCGGCACGCCGTCATCGGAGTCGCCGGCTTCGCCTGCCGACACCAGCAGGGCCACGACGCCGGCATCGATCGCCTGCACCTGCTCAGCCAGCTCGCGCGTCACCAGCACGTAGCGCCCCGCCTGCTGAATCACCCCCAGCTCGCCCGCGTTCAAGGCCGCCAGCTGAGCTCGATCCACGTAGATGCGCCGGATCTTGCCACCGTACTCGAAGTGCCGCGCCTGGTCGGCATCGGCCTTGTTGAGCCCCTGCCCTTCGAGCAGCTTCTGCACTTGTGCCTTGCGCTCGCGCCTGATCCGCGCCTGCTCGGCAGCCTCCTGCTCGATCCGCTTGCGCTCGGCCGCCTCGGCCTGGGCGCGAATGGCATAGGCGCGTGCGAGATCCATCTCGACCTGGTCGCGCGGGTGCTGGCCGCCGGACTTGCCGCTTCTGTCATTGGGCCTGGCTGGCGCCGTGCGCGGCGGCTTGCCACGAGGCTGCGGAGGCCGCTTGTCGGCCTGCTGCACCGGTTTGACGAGGCCGCTTTTCAGCAACTGGTCACGCAAGGAATCGCCCATGCTTTCTGTCCGTATCCGTACTGCTTCAGTAATGCGGCGGGGGCGGCTCGTCGTGCGGATCGCTCGACGCACCGATGCGCACCGAGGCCAGCTCGCTGCGCAGGTCGCGCACCAGGCGCTCCAGCGCCGCGATGCGCATGGCCTGCTCGGCGTCCGCCGCGCCCAGCGCGTGCACGGTATCGTCGATGAAGGTGAGCCGCACCTCCAGTTCGGTGAGCCGCTGCTCCAGATCTTGACGCTCGCCAGCCATGATCAGCTCCGTGCGAGGCTGCGGCCGCGGCCGATGCCGTAATACGCCAGTCCCGCCGCTTCGACCGCCGCCGGATCGTAGAGATTACGGCCGTCGAAGATCACCGGCGTCGCCAGCGCGCCGCGGATGCGGGCAAAGTCGGGACTGCGGAAAGCTTTCCACTCGGTGACGATGGCCAGGGCGTCGGCACCATC
>DASUJJ010000339.1:0-23870 GCA_036279335.1 Dyella sp. | reverse complement strand
GATGGAAGTCAGCGGCGGCGATGTCGCCGGGATCAAGTCGGCGACCTTCCGGGTCGAGGGCGATTACGCGTACGGCTGGCTCAAGACCGAGATCGGCGTGCACCGGCTGGTGCGCAAGAGCCCGTTCGATTCGGACAACCGCCGGCATACCAGCTTCACCTCGGTATTCGTGTCGCCGGAAGTCGACGACGACATCGAGATCGACATCAATCCGGCCGACCTGAAGACCGACGTGGACCGTTCGTCCGGCGCCGGCGGCCAGCACGTCAACAAGACCGAGTCGGCGGTGCGCATCACGCACATCCCGACCGGCGTAGTCGTGGCCTGCCAGAACGGCCGCAGCCAGCACGCCAACCGCGATACGGCGATGAAGATGCTGGCGGCCAAGCTGTACGAGCTGGAAGTGCAGAAGCGCAACGCCGAGAAGGACGCGCTGGAAGCGACCAAGTCCGACATCGGCTGGGGCAGCCAGATCCGCAACTACGTGCTCGACCAGAGCCGCATCAAGGATCTGCGCACCGGCATCGAGCGCACCGACACGCAAAAAGTGCTCGACGGCGATCTGGACGAGTTCATCGAGGCCAGTCTGAAGTCGGGGCTGGAGGCCGGTTCCAAGCGCATCGACGCCTGATCCGGCCACGCGCTCGGCTTCCCGAATCCTGCGAGGAGATACCCATGAAGCGTGCCATGCTGCTTTCGTTGTCATTCGTCGGCCTGTCGCTTGCCTTTGCCGGTACAGCCGGCGCCCAGTCGACCAAGCAGGCGATCAAGCACGACGCCAAGACCGCCGGGCACGCCATCGGACATGGTGCGCGCGAGGTCGGCCATGCCACGCGTGACGTGGCGATCAAGGTCGGCCACGGCGCACGCGATGCCGGTCGCGGCATCGGCAAGGGCGCGCGCGAAGGCTGGGACGCCACCAAGCATGCCTTCAAGGAAGTGTTTCACAAGGACGGCTGAGCCAGTCGCCTGCTTTCCACGATCCACCCATCAAGCATCTGCCGGCGCGCGCGCGCCATCGGTATCGGAACCCTGCAATGAGCGAAACCCCCGAGAACCTGCCCGTCGACGAGAACAAGCTGATCGCCGAGCGCCGCGAGAAACTCAAAGCGCTGCGCGGGCAGGGCATCGCATTCCCGAACGACTTCAGGGTCGACAGCTTTGCCGGCGACCTCAAGACCGAGTTCGCCGACACCGAGCGCTGGACTGCTGAAGCCATCGAGGCGCAAGCGAAGCGCGTGAAAGTCGCCGGCCGCATCGTGCTCAAGCGCGTGCAGGGCAAGGTCAGCTTCGTGCAGATGCAGGACATGAGCGGCCGCATCCAGCTGTTCATCCATGCCGGCACGGTGGGCGACGTCTACGAGGCCTTCAAGGGCTGGGACATGGGCGACATCGTGGGCGCCGAAGGCACCTTGATGCGCACCAAGACCGGCGAGCTGTCGGTCAAGGTCGACGCGCTGCGCCTGCTGACCAAGAGCCTGCGCCCGCTGCCGGACAAGCACCACGGCATGGCCGACGTGGAGCAGCGCTACCGCCAGCGCTACGTCGACCTGATCGTCACCGAGGAAGCGCGCGCGACCTTCCAGAAGCGCTCGCGCATCATCGGCTACATGCGCCAGTGGCTGGAGGCGCCGGAGCGCCGTTTCATGGAAGTGGAAACGCCGATGATGCACGTCATCCCCGGCGGCGCCACGGCCAGGCCGTTCATCACCCACCACAACGCGCTGGACATGGATTTGTACCTGCGCGTGGCGCCGGAGCTGTATCTGAAGCGCCTCGTGGTGGGCGGTTTCGACCGCGTCTACGAGATCAACCGCAACTTCCGCAACGAGGGCGTATCGACCCGGCACAACCCCGAGTTCACCATGCTCGAGCTGTACCAGGCCTACGCCACCTACAACGAGATCATGGACCTCACCGAGAACGTGATCCGCGATACCGCGAAGCACGTGATCGGCACCACCGAGCTCACCTGGGACGGCGCCGCCATCGACGTCGGCCCGGCGTTCCGTCGCTGGACGATGGAAGACGCGGTGCTCGAGCACAACCCCGAGATCAAGCGCGAGGAACTGCGCGACCGCACCGCGATGGCGGCCCATGCGAAGCGCGTGGGCGTGCAGGTCAAGGACGGCTACGGCTGGGGCAAGCTGCTGCTGGAGATCTTCGAGAAGACGGTGGAGCACACGCTGATCCAGCCCACCTTCATCACCCAGCACCCGGTCGAGGTCTCGCCGCTGGCGCGCGAGAACGACACCGACCCGGGCATCACCGACCGCTTCGAGCTGTTCGTCAACGGCAAGGAGATTGCCAACGGCTTCTCCGAGCTCAACGACCCGGAAGACCAGGCCGCACGCTTCCAGGCCCAGGTCGACGCCAAGGACGCCGGCGACGACGAGGCCATGCACTTCGACGCCGACTACATCCGCGCGCTGGAAGTGGGCCTGCCGCCCACCGGCGGCCTCGGCATCGGCATCGACCGGCTGGTGATGCTGCTGACCGACTCGTCCTCGATCCGCGACGTGCTGCTGTTCCCGTACATGCGGCCGGAATCCTGATTACCCCCCGCTCCTGCAGATAACGCCTGGCTGATTCCGCGTGGATGTTGTTCCCGTGCCACGCCTCGCCGTGGCGTGTGTCCGCTCTCGCCACTATGCCCGTCCCGCCCCGACGTCATTCCCGCGAAAGCGGGAATCCATCTGGATCTGATGCAACCACCACAGTGGATTCCCGCTTTCGCGGGAATGACGGCGGGTTGAGCGGCACGGGGTAGGGCTCGACGGGGAAGGGCGCCACGGTCTTGCCCTGCCCACCTGAACCACCGTCAGGCCCGCATGAGACGCGTATTTGCGCGGGCATAAACCGATTATCCCGGGACAGCGAAGGTCCGGTTCAAGCGTGACCGCCGGCACACCCGCTAAAATGCCGCTTTGCCCAAAGCAGGAGCGTCATCGCATGTGGTTCGCCATCAACGCCACGGATCACCCCGATTCTCTCGCCAAGCGACAGGCTGCCCGCCCGGAGCATCTGGCGCGCCTGCAGGCCATGCAGGCCGAAGGGCGCCTGCTGCTGGCCGGCCCGTTCCCGGCGATCGCCTCGGACGACCCGGGCCCGGCCGGCTTCACCGGCAGCCTGATCATTGCCGAGTTCGCCAGCCAGGCCGAGGCTGAGGCCTGGGCCGGCGCCGACCCGTACGTGGCAGCGGGCGTCTACGCCCAGGTCGAGGTCAAGCCGTTCCGCAAGACCCTGCCATGAGCGCGGCGATGGTCGAGCAGATCCGCGAGCGCCTCGCCGCGGCGCTCGCGCCGACCGAGCTCGAGGTGCTTGACGAGGGCCACAAGCACGCCGCTCACGCCAACGCGGGGAAGGGGCATTTCCACGTGCGCATCGTCAGCGCCGCGTTCGTCGGCGTGCTGCCGATCAAGCGCCACCGCATGGTGTACGCCGCGCTGGACGGCCTGATGGACCGGGGCATCCACGCCCTGTCCATCGATGCGCGGGCAGCTGGCGTGTAAAATCAGCTGCTTGAAGCATCTTCCTCAAGTAAATTGCGCCGCCGCAATCCATTGCGGCGGCGCCTGCCGTTTGGCACAGTGCTTTGTCGCCTCACGCCCGTGCGGGCGTTCCATGGAATGTTGACCTGCCGATGCGCCTGACCACGATCAAACTCGCCGGATTCAAGTCGTTCGTCGATCCGACCACGTTGCACCTGCCCACCAACATGACCGGCGTCGTCGGTCCCAACGGCTGCGGCAAGTCCAACATCATCGACGCGATCCGCTGGGTGATGGGCGAGAGCGCGGCCAGCCGCCTGCGCGGCGATTCGCTCACCGACGTGATCTTCTCCGGCTCCACCTCGCGCAAGCCGGTGGGGCAGGCCACGGTGGAGCTGATCTTCGACAACGCCGACGGCTCGGTGCAGGGCGAGTACGGCCAGTACGCCGAGATCTCGGTCAAGCGCCAGGTCAGCCGCGACGGCCAGTCCGCCTATTTCCTCAACGGCGCACGCTGCCGCCGCCGCGACATCACCGATTTGTTCCTCGGCACCGGCCTGGGGCCGCGCAGCTACTCGATCATCGAGCAGGGCATGATCAGCCAGATCATCGAGGCGGCGCCGGAAGACCTGCGCACCCATTTGGAAGAAGCGGCCGGGATCTCCAAGTACAAGGAGCGCCGCAAGGAGACCGAAAGCCGCATCAAGTCCACCCGCGAGAACCTCGACCGCGTGAAGGACGTGCGCGACGAGGTGGACAAGCAGCTCGAGCACCTCAACCGCCAGGCCCGCGCCGCCGAGCGCTGGAAGGCGCTGAAGGAAGAGCAGACCCGCAAGGAGGCCGAGCTGCGCGCGCTGGAGTACCGCTCGCTCAAGGGCCAGCACGACGGCGAAGGGCAGGGGCTGTCCGCAGCCGAGATCGCCATCGAGAAGCAGCTCGCCGAGCAGCGCCAGATCGAGGCGCAGCTGGAGAGCGTGCGTGATCGCCACGTGGGCGCCAGCGAGCATCTGAACGAGGTGCAGGCCGCGGTCTACCAGGTCGGTGCCGAGATCGCCCGTGTCGAGCAGCAGGTGCGCTACAACAAGGAAACCGCCGAGCGCCTGCAGCGCGCGCAGGGCGAGGCCGAGCGCGAGCACGCCGAGCTGTCCGCGCACATCGCCACCGACCGCGAGCAGATCGAAACGCTGCGCATGGCGCTGGCCGAAGGCGAGCCGAAGCTTGAAGCGCTGCAGCAGCTGCAGGACGACACTGCCGAAGCCCAGCGCAGCACCGAAGCCAAGCTGGCCGACTGGCAGTCGCGCTGGGATGCGTACACCCGCACCGCCGGTGAATCGAGCCGCGCCGCGGAAGTCGAACGCACCAAGCTCAACTACCTCGACCGCCAGGCGATCGATCTGTCCAGGCGCCGCGAGGCGCTCGACGCCGAGCAGAAGGCGACCGACGTCGCCGCACTCGACGCCGCTGCTGAGCAGCTGGAAACCGAACACGAGACGCAGCGCGAGCGCGTCGAGACGCTGGGCAGCCTGCTCGACCAGCACAAGTCCGCCCACGAAAAGCTGCTGGACGAAGAGCGCCAGGTGCAGTCCACGCTCAACGAGACGCGCCAGCAGCTGCAGAGTGCGCGTGGCCGGCTGTCCTCTCTCGAAGCGCTGCAGCACGCCGCGCTGGGCCAGGAGGAAACCGCCGCCAGTGGCTGGCTCGCCGGCTTCGGGCTCGACAAGGCGCGCCGCCTCGGCGAATCGCTGCAGGTGGACGCCGGTTGGGAATCGGCGGTGGAAACCGTGCTGGCGGGTTTACTCGATGGCGTGCTGGTGGACGATCCGCTGGCGTTGTCCGGCGACTTCGGTTCACTGGGCGAGGCCGACCTCGCGCTGCTTGCCGCGCAAGCCGGCGGGCAGGGTGCCGAAGGCACGCTCGCGGCGCGCGTGCGCGGCCCGGCCGCGGCGTTGCAGATGCTTGGCCAGGTGCACACCGCCGAAACGCTGGACGAAGCGCGCCGTCGCGTCGCTTCGCTGCCGGCGGGGCAGTCGGTGATCACCCGCACCGGCGAGTGGCTGGCGCCGCAGTGGGCGCGCGTGCGCCGTGCCCAGGGCAACCAGGTCGGCGTGCTGGCGCGCGAGCGCGAGATCCGTCTCCTGACCGAGCAGGTGGCCACGCTGGAAGCGCACATTGAGGAAGCCACCGGCCAGCTGGAAGACCTGCGCACCGCCAAGTTCGAGGCCGAGCGCGCCCGCGACGACGCCCAGCGCGAGCTCTACAACGCCCACCGCCGCCAGTCCGAACTGGCCGGCCAGCTGCAGAGTCATCGCGGCAAGGTGGAAACCGCACGCGCCCGCTCGGAGAAGGTCGCCGGCGAGCTGAGCGCACTGATCGAGCAACTGGACGAACTGCAGTCGCAGACGCGCGAGGCGCGCGCGCGGCTGGACGAGTCGGTCAACCACATGGGCGATCTGGAAGACCAGCGCCGCGAACTGGAGAACGAGCGCCGCGCCCTGCTCGAAGCGCGCGAAGAAGCGCGGATGAACGCGCGCGAGGCGGCCGACCAGGCGCATTCGCTGGCATTGTCGATGGAGTCCAAGCGCTCCTCGCTGGCCTCGCTGGAACAGGCGCTGGCTCGACTGGACGCGCAGATCCGCGTGGTCGATGCACGCCGCACCGAAATCACCGAGCAGCTCGCTTCCGGCGCCGATCCCATCGCCGAGCTGGAAGCCGAGCGCCAGACCTACCTCGACCAGCGCCTGCTGGTCGATCGTCAGCTGGTCGATGCGCGCCGCGCGATGGAAGACTGCGACATCGAAGTGCGCAAGCTGGAACAGCAGCGCCAGCTGGCCGAGCAGGCGCTGGCCGGCCTGCGTGAGCAGCTGTCGGAAAAGCGCCTCGCCGCGCAGGCGCTGCAGATGCGCGCACAGCAGCTGGCCGATGCGATCACCGCCTCGGGCCTGGAGCTCGAACCGCTGCTCGCCGAACTGGCCGAAGACGCCGACGCGGACGCGTGGCGTCGCCAGCTTGCCGACCTTGGCCAGAAGATCGTGCGGCTGGAGCCGGTCAACCTGGCCGCGATCCAGGAGCACGCCGAGCAGAGCGAGCGCAAGACCTACCTGGACAACCAGATCGCCGACCTCACCAGCGCCATGGACACGCTCGAAGGCGCCATCAAGAAGATCGACCGCGAGACGCGCCAGCGCTTCAAGGAAACCTTCGACAAGGTCAACGCGGGCGTGCAGGAGCTGTTCCCGCGCCTGTTCGGCGGCGGCCATGCCTATCTGGAACTCACCGGCGACGACCTGCTCAACACCGGCGTGGCGATCATGGCGCGCCCGCCCGGCAAGCGCGTGTCGAACATCACGCTGCTCTCCGGCGGCGAAAAGGCACTGACCGCGGTGGCGCTGGTGTTTGCGATCTTCGGCCTCAATCCCGCGCCGTTCTGCCTGCTCGACGAGGTGGACGCACCGCTGGACGAGGCCAACGTGGGGCGCTTCTCCAGTCTGGTGCGCGAGATGAGCGAGCAGGTGCAGTTCATCTTCATCAGCCACAACAAGGCCACGATGGAAGCAGCCACCCAGCTCTGCGGCGTCACCATGCGCGAGCCCGGCGTATCGCGGCTGGTGCAGGTGGATCTGGCCGAAGCGGCTAAACTCGCGGGCGCTGCCTGAGGACATCGCGATGAAACCGGAATCCATGCTCGCTGATCCCACGCTGGCGCTGGCCTGGAATGCCAACGTCGGCATTCCGTTGCTCATCGTCGGCCTGCTCGTGCTCGGCCTGATCTGGCTGTTCGGTCAGCCGAAGAAGGAGCAGGGCAAGCGCCGCGCCGCGCCGGAACCCGCATCGGGAGAACGACGCGAACCTACCGTGGGGCAGGCGAGTCTCGCGGACGATCCGATCTTTGCCATGCACGACCGCGGACGCTCACCGGCGCCGCTGAGCCCGGAGCAGGGCGAGCTGGACATGGGGCTGCGCGCCGAACTGGAAAAGCTCGGCGCCACACTTGCCGGCGAGCGGCATAGCGCCGATGCGCGCGCCGACATTCCGCAGCCGTCCAGCCAGACCGCCTCGATCATCGACGCCCTGCGTGCACCGCGGGAAGTGGAGCCACCACTGCCTTCGGCACCACAGCCGGTCACCGCGCCTGTTGCAGCACCGGCGCCGGAGCCGCGGCCCACGCCGCGCTCCGATCTGGGCAAGCGACCCGCGCAGCTGCCGGTGGAACGCATCGTCACGCTGTTCGTGGTGGCGCGAGAAGGGCAGCTGTTCAACGGCCCGGACCTCATCGTGGCGGCGGAGAAAGCCGGTCTCGAGTTCGGCGACATGGGCATCTATCACCGCCTGCTCGACGGCAGGCGCGAGCTGGGACCGATCTTCAGCGTGGCCAACATGCTCAAGCCGGGCAATTTCGACCTCGGCCGTCTGGAGGCGCTGCGCACGCCGGGCGTGAGCTTCTTCATGACGCTGCCCGCCGTGATCCCCGCGCTCGATGCATGGGACGCCATGCTGCCCACCGCCCAGCGCATGGCCGAACTGCTCGACGGCCAGGTGCTGGACGAGGAGCGCAATGCGCTAGGCCGCCAGCGGATCGCCCACATCCGCGACGAGCTGCGCGGCTGGGATCGCGATCACGAAGGCCAGGAAATCACCTTCGGCCGCTGAGCCACCGCCGGAGACACCCAACAAAAAGGGCCGCGTTGCGGCCCTTTTTGCTGTCAGCTTGATGCGGCTTCAGCGGATGGTGGTGTAGTTCACCGGCACCCACTCGTAGGCCGCGCCCTTGGCTCGCACGTGGCCCAGGCCGGGGAACGCAATATGGGCCCCCGCCACCAGATAGCCCTGCTTGGCCGCTTTGGCGAATTCGGCCTTGCGCTCGGCTTCGGCCTTGCCCGGATCGCTGTCGAAATGGATCGTCACCGAGGGATCGTCGAACTGCACCGCCTGCACGTGCACCAGGTCACCCCAGATCACCAGTTTCTGACCCTTGCTCTCCACCACATACGAAGCGTGCCCCGGCGTGTGGCCGACCGTGGAAATGGCGCGGATGCCCGGCACGATGTCGGTGTTGCCCTCGAACGGCTGGAACTGATGCGCGGCGATGTACGGATCGAGCGACGCCATGGCTCCCTTGAAAAACCCCTTGTCGGCATCGGCCGCCTTGTCCAGGTTGGCCTTCGACAGCCAGTAGTCGGCATCGCGCTTGTCCGCGCGCACCACGGCGTTGGGGAAGGCGATCTTGCCGTCCTTGATCAGGCCGCCGACGTGGTCCGGGTGCATGTGCGTGATGACGATCTCGTCGACCTGCTCCGGCCGGTAGCCCGACGCCTTCAGGCTGTCCATCAGCTTGCCCACCGTGGGACCGAACAACGTGCCGGCGCCGGTGTCGATCAGCACCAGCTTGCTGCCGGTGTTGATCAGATAGGCGTTGAACGAGGTTTCCAGCGGCGATTTCTCGAACGAGGCGGCCAGTGCCTTGTCCACCGCGGCGGGGGTGATGTTCATCAGCAGCTTGTCGACCGGCAGGTCGGCGGTGCCGTCGGACAGCGCGGTCACTTCAAAGTCGCCCAGCATCACGCGGTAGTAGCCCGGCGCCGAGGTCTTCACCATCGGTGCAGCGGCCTGGGCCGACTCGATGGGCGCAAGGCCGAGGCCGGCGCCGGCGATCAAGGCGGCCAACAGTGCGGTGCGGATCGTGGTGCGCTTGTATGTCATGCAGGTAATCCCGGTGGTGGATTGAACGACGTGCAGGCCATCGCCGCACGCCGGTGGCGTGCTGGCGAACGACCTGCGAATTGAATTACGGACCGAATGGTCCATAATGCTGTGCATGATGTCAATCAAGACCAACGTCGGCTCCCGCGCCGGCAGCTCACCGGGACGGCCGCGCAGTTTTGCACCTGACCAGGCGCTCGCCGGCGCGCTCGACGTGTTCTGGCACAAGGGCTACGAAGCGACCTCGCTGGACGATCTGACCGGCGCCATGGGCTTGAGCCGCTCCAGCTTCTACGCGTGCTTCGGCTCCAAGCGCGAAGCGCTGATGGCGGCCATCCGCCGCTACACGGACGATTTCCACCGCGAGATCACGGTGCTGGCGGCAAGCGAACCGGATCCCATCCGCGCCGCCACCCAAGTGCTGACGCGTATCGCCGACGTGCAGGGTGGGGCGCGCGGCTGCTTTTTCGTCAACGCCGTCGTCGAGCTTGCTCCGCACGATCCGGCGCTGGCGACATTCAGCCGCAAGCACCTGGCGCGCATTGAAACGCTGGTAGCGAACCTGGCGATCAAGGGCGGCATGGCCGAACCGCTCGCCGCTGACCGCGCCAGCGCCGCGCTGTCCATGGTCATGGGTGCCGTGATGTTGCGCAAAGCCGGCGTACCGCAGGAGCGCCTGCAGGCGGTGCTTGATCAAGCCAAGCTGCTGGTGAGTGCCTGATTGAGAGCGTCTGGCGGCTACCCGCCATTGCGCATAATGTATATTATGTCCAATTGCATGTTGGGTTCGTTGGGCCTTGTGCGTGTCCTCTTGTCAGGCAGCCGCTCCGTGGCCCGTCCGAGCTCTCGTCACTATCCCGCCGCTTTCTGGTCAAACACCCCGGAGCCGCCGCCGGGTTCGGCCTGCGGAAAACCCCCGGGACACACCAGCACGGGTGTTTCGCCGTAAAGCACGGCGCAGTGCGTTTCGCTCCCGAGCGGGTCACTTTTCGCGACGTGGCGGCCGCTGCTGGCCATCACGATCAGATCGCAGTGGTGCTCCCTGGCTGCGGTGATGATCGCCTCGTAGGGGTGGGCATTGATGCTGAAGCTTCCGTCGCAGGCCACGCCGGCGCGGGCGGCCCGTGTGCTCACGTCGTCGAGGTAGTGACGAGCTCGTTTCAGCGCCGCCTCGGTGTATCGGGTCCGGCTGGCCAGCAGCATCTCGGCAAAATAGGCGACGGCGGGAAACGGCATGACCGCATGGAAGGCGTACACCCGTGCGCCGAGCGTCCAGGCCAGCGCAATCCCCGTGTCGGCCGCGCGTTGCGACGGCGGCGAGCCATCGGTGGCGATGAGGATGCGCTGGAACATGGCTTGCTCCCGTGCGAGGGCATGAGGCGCCAGGCCGATGGACAGCTTTTCGGCATCCGGTGCGCAAGCAGCGTGAGCGTCATGGAGTGCAGCTTGCCTTGCCCCTGGGGGCCAACGACGAGCTCTCCCTGCCCCGTTCGCGTTGCTGGCTGATCAGCGCACCACGATCAGGTTGTCGACCACCTTCTGCACGCCCGGTGCGTTCCACACCGCGTTTTCCACGGTCACGCGTTCGGCCAGCGAGTCCACGGTGCCGGCCAGCGTGACCGTGCCCTTCTCGACATTCACCGTGATGGCTCGCGCGTCGAGATGGGCGCGCCGTTGCAGGGCTGCCTCGATCTTGGTCTTCACGTCGCCCGGGTTCACTTGCGGGCGGATGCGGATGAGGTTGCTCACGCCTTTCACCCCCATCAAGCCGCGCACGCTCGACTCGGCCGCGTTGCGCACGTATGCCCAGTCGACGTCGCCGGACAATGTGATATGTCCGTGCTCGACCATCACCGCCACGGCATCGCGGGGCACCAGCACGTTCCATTCCAGCGCATTGCGTGCGGCGCTTGCGATATCGGTGTCCGTGCGCTGGCTGGTGCCAGGCAGGATCACCTCGATCTCCACGGCCACCCCTTTGACGCCGCCCACGCGCTGGGCGGCACGCTCGGCTGCCCATTTCTGCGCGTAGCTCTCCACGTGACCAGACAACGTGACGATGCCGTCCTTTGCCTCCACCCCGATACGCGTGGCGTTGATGGCGGCGTCCCAGCCGAGTTCGGCGATCACGTCATGCTGAAGCTGACGATCGTTGCTCATGAGCATGCCCTGCCGGAGTCAATGAGGCGCTGGAGTTTGCGCGCAAGAGGCCGGTCGCAAGTTGACCGTGATCAAGCCGACCGGACCGCCGCCACGCGGCCGAATCCCGGTGTATCGTTGCGGGGAGCAGCCCTCTCGAGGCCATGCCCTTCGACTGTTCTTTGCGCTAGTCGGCCAGAAAGGAACTCCATGTCGAGCCCCCACCCGTCCGAATCTGCCGACCCCTCTTCCAGCCACATCCTGGTGGTGGAAGACGACGCAGAAATTGGTTCCTTGCTGCAGCGCTATTTCACCGGCCAGGGTTTTCGCGTGAGCCTGGTGGGCGACGGGCGGGCAATGCGCACCTGCCTGGCGCAGGAGAGCGTGCAGCTGGTATTGCTTGATCTGGGCCTGCCCGGAGAGGACGGCTTCGAGCTCACCCGCGAGCTGCACGAGCACTGGCGCGGACCGGTGATCATCGTGACCGGTCGCGGCGAGTCGGTGGACCGCGTGGTGGGGTTGGAGCTGGGGGCAGATGACTACGTCACCAAGCCGTTTGACCTGCGCGAGTTGCTGGCGCGCGTGCGCAGCGTGCTGCGACGCGCGCTCGAGGGTCATCGCACGATCGCGGCCGCTGCTCCCAAGCGCTTTGGTTTTGCCGGTTATCGGCTTGACCCGCAGGCGCGTCATTTGACCGACCCGCAGGGTGCCAGCGTGCCGCTGACCCACGGCGAGTACGAGCTGCTCAGCCTGTTCGTCGAATTCCCCCAGCAGGTGCTGTCGCGCGACGACCTGATGAGCCGCATCCACGGACGCGACGCAGGCCCCTATGACCGCGCCATCGACGTGCAGATCGGACGCCTGCGGCGAAAGATCGAACCCGACCCGTCGCGTCCCACGCTGATCAAGGCGGTGCGCGGCTCCGGCTATCTGTTTGCCGAAGCGGTGCAGCGCGAATGACGTCGGGCAGTCGACCAGTCGCCGAATCGGAGCTGTTCCGCGCGCTGTTCAACACCGCGCCCGATGCGATGATCGTGGTCGGCCCGCTGGGTCGCATCCTGCTGGCCAATCCCAATGCCGAGGCGATGTTCCGCTACGGTCGCGGCGAACTGCTCGGCGAAACGGTGGAGGCGCTGTTGCCCGACACGCTGCGCACCGTGCATGAGGCGCATCGCAGGCACTTCATGGCAAATCCGCGCGTGCGCAAGATGGGTGCGGGCTACGAGCTGACGGGAAGGCGTCGCAACGGCAGCACGTTCCCGGTCGAGATTGCGCTCAGCCCGATCGTGACGATGGATGGCACGCTCTATGCCGCCTCGATCCGCGATGTCTCGGCGACACAGCGCGCCCGTGCAGCGATGCAGCGTGCGCGTTACGACGTGTTTGTGGCCCAGGCCGGGCGGCTGGTGCTGGAATCCCCGGACTACGACATTGCCATTGATGGCATGCCCACCCTGCTCTCCGCGGCACTGGAGACCGAGGCGGTGGCGATCATCTTCATCGATCCGCGCAGCCGTGAGTTGAGCATGCGCGCCTGCACCGGCCTGCCCTCGTCGATGCAGCAGTCGCTGCTTGCGGCGTTTTCCGGCGCCGGTGTGAGGCGCCATCTGGCCCGGCGGGCGCCTACCGTGCTCACGCTGGATGCGGCCGATGACGAATCCATGGCGGAGAGCCGCCGCGCCCTGGAATGCACTGGTTTCCGCGATGCAGCGCTGGTGCCACTGTTTGACCGGGTCGAACCGATGGGCATGTTGCTCGCCCTGGCTGACTCTCACGATGTGTTTGGCTACGACAAGCTGCATTTCCTGCAATCGGTGGCCAACATGCTCGCCGCCACCATCCAGCGCAGCCGCAGCGAGGCGCAACTGGCCCATGCCCAGCGGCTCGATGCGCTGGGTCACCTCACCGGCGGCATCGCGCACGACTTCAACAATCTGCTTACCGTGATCTCCGGCAACCTGCAGCTGCTGGAAGCCGGCGACCATGCTCCGGGCGAGGCGCACCGCACCATCGCCAGCGCCCGCCGCGCCGTGGATCGCTGCAGCAGCCTCACCCGCAAGCTGCTCGGCTTTGCGCGCCAGCGCCGGCTGATGCCGACGGCTGTCGCGGTGGAGGCCACGCTGGACGGGCTCGCGGAAATGATCGCCCGCACCCTGGGTGGTGGCATACGGCTCACCATCGACTGTCCGCCGGACTTGCCGCCCGTCTACGTCGATCCCGGCGAGCTGGACACCGCCCTGCTCAACCTGGCGATCAACGCACGCGATGCGATGTCCGGGGGCGGACAGCTGGCGCTGAGCGTGCACGAGCGCCATCTTCCGGCGCCGATCAGCGAGCTCGACCTGGCGGCCGGCCGCTATGTGGTGATCGAAGTGACCGACACCGGCACCGGCATGAGCCGTGATGTGGTGAAGCGCGCGCTGGAGCCGTTCTACACCACCAAGCCGGCCGGCAAGGGCAGCGGACTGGGCCTGAGCATGGTCTACGGATTCGTGCGCCAGTCGGGCGGCCAGTTGCATATCGACAGCGAGCCCGGCCGCGGGACGCGGGTGGAGCTGATCCTGCCCGTGGCGCGTACCTCGCCGCTTCCGGTGGTGACCGACGTCTTGTCCGGACAACGCGGCAGCGAGCGTGTGCTGGTGGTGGAGGATGAACCCGACCTGCGCTTCCTCGCCGTTGCCTTTCTCAAATCGCTGGGCTACCAGGTCCTGGAAGCCGGCGATGCGGAAAGCGCCCTGCCCTTGCTCGAGAGCGAGCAGCCGATCGCGCTGCTCTTCACCGACGTCATGCTCGGCAGCGGCATGAGTGGCGTGGAGCTCGCGCTTGTCGCACAGCAACGCTTCCCGGGCTTGGCCGTGCTCATCACTTCCGGTTACGAACCGGGCGTGTCGGACATCACCAACGCGATCGGCCAGATGAATTTCCTGCCCAAGCCCTACAGCCGCGAGGAGCTGACCGCAGCGGTACGGGAGGCATTGGATCGTGGCCCGGAACTGGCGACGGCGGGCAGCAGCTGAGCGACGTGCAGGCGGGCCAGCCCGGCCATCAGTGGACGGCTTCGCCCTGCCCGGCCAGTCGCGCCAACGCAGCGGTATCAAGCACGCGCACCTCGCGCCGCTGGACGGAGATGTAGCCCAGCTCGACCAGCCGGGACAGCGCCCGCGTCACCGTCTCGTGCTTGAGCGCGAGGAAGCTGCCCATGTCGGCGCGCCCCATGCGCAGGATGAAGTGGCGCGCGCTGAATCCCAGCGCGGCGTGGCGCTGCGCCACGTCAAACAGGAACGCGGCCACGCGCCGCTCGGCGCTCAGGGTGCCCAGCGAGAGCATCCACAGGCGGTCGCGCCGGATCTCCTCGGCCAGCGCCGTGGTCAATCGGATCTGCAGCTCGGGGAGCTCACGGCATACCAGCAGCACCGGTGGGTACGGCAGTTCCCACAGCTCGCTGTCTTCCAGCGCCACCAGGTCGCAGGAGTAGTGGCCCAGGCCAATCGACTCCACTCCCACCAGGTCGCCGCGCATGCGGAAACCCGTGACCTGCTCGCGGCCGTCCTGCGCCAGTTCGCAGCTCTTGAGAAAACCGGCATGCACCAGGAACAGCGAGTGGAACGGCTGCCCCGCGCGATAAACGTACTGTCCTGCCTGCACCCGGCGGCGGATCACCATCATGTGCCGGCGCAGCAGGTCGATGTCCAGGTCATCGAGGCGGGGCCGGGGTGACGGCGCGGGTGGCATGCTGGATAGAACGGCGAAATCGCGGGCGGTAATGGACACGGGAGCTCCTCGGCATGCAGACAGGACGACGCAGTGCAGACCGTAATCCGCACGCGGTTCCTGACAAATGCAAATCCGCAACCGTTTGTAACAGTGCGTAACGGCGGGCTGTTCGTCGTCCCGTACAACGGAATGCCGACGCATGCCTCGCCAAAGCTGTCGCTGGCCTTACCTGCTAGCCTCCGCCGATGTCTTCGACCGCATCACCCATGACCGCACCCTCCGGGTGCAGTGTCGGCGTTCCGCCACCGTAGGGGTCGGCCCCTCTCGCATTCCTGCTCCCGCTCCGCGGTTGAGCCTTTCGTTTTCACGCTGTCGTTCTCCCTGCTGCTTCGAGGGTGCGGCGTGCGCTTGCCCGGATAGATCCCATGCAACTGTCGAACCTCCGCAAGGAGTGGTTCTCCAACGTTCGCGCCGACGTGCTCGCCGGCACGGTGGTGGCGCTCGCACTCATTCCCGAAGCCATCGCATTTTCCATCGTGGCGGGGGTGGACCCCAAGGTCGGCCTTTATGCCGCTTTCTGCATCGCCGTCACGGTCGCCATCGTGGGCGGTCGACCGGGCATGATCTCGGCGGCGACCGGCGCCATGGCGCTGCTGATGGTGACCCTGGTGCGCGATCACGGGCTGCAATACCTGCTGGCCGCGACGCTGCTCACCGGCGCGTTCCAGATTCTTGCCGGCGTGTTCAAGCTCGGCGCGCTGATGCGATTCGTCTCCAAATCGGTGGTGACCGGCTTCGTCAACGCGCTGGCCATACTGATCTTCATGGCGCAGTTGCCGGAAATCATCGGGGCGCCGTGGCAGGTGTACGCACTGATCGCGGCGGGGCTGGCGATCATCTACGGCGTGCCGCGCTTGACCCGAGTCATTCCCTCGCCGCTGATCTGCATCGTGGTGCTGACGATCTTCACCGTGGTGGCGGGCGTCCACGTGCGCACGGTGGGCGACATGGGCACCTTGCCGGACAGCCTGCCCACGTTCTTCCTGCCGCATGTGCCGTTCAACTGGGAGACGCTGCGCATCGTGCTGCCCTACTCCCTGCCGATGGCGGTAGTGGGCCTGCTCGAATCGATGATGACAGCGGCGATCGTCGATGAATTCACCGACACCCCGAGCAACAAGAGCCGCGAATGCATCGGCCAGGGCACGGCCAACATCGTGTCGGGGCTGTTTGGCGGCATGGCCGGTTGCGCGATGATCGGGCAGTCGGTGATCAACGTGAAGTCCGGCGGGCGCGGGCGGCTCTCCACGCTGTGCGCGGGCATCTTCCTGCTGCTGATGGTGGTGTTCGCGCGTCAGTGGGTGAGCCCCATCCCGATGGGCGCACTGGTGGCGGTGATGATCATGGTGTCGATCGGCACCTTCAGCTGGTCCTCGATCAGGAACCTGCGCACGCATCCCAAATCCTCCAGCGTGGTGATGGTGGCCACGGTCGTGGTGGTGGTGGGCACGCACGATCTGGCCAAGGGCGTGATCGTGGGCGTGCTGCTCAGTGCGCTGTTCTTTGCGCGCAAGGTGGGCCGCGTGCTGCACGTGGGCTCGGCGCTGAGCACCGATGAGCGCATCCGCGAATACCGCGTGACCGGCCAGGTGTTCTTTGCCTCCGCGGAGAGTTTCACCAACACGTTCGACTTCCGCGAGGCGCTCGACGGCGTACGCATCGACGTGAGCCGCGCGCACTTCTGGGATCTCACCGCCGTCAACGCGCTGGACAAGGTGGTGCTGAAATTCCGCCGCGAAGGCACTGAAGTGGTGGTGCACGGGCTCAACGAGGCCAGCGCCACCCTCGTCGACCGGCTGGGCGTGAGCGACAAGCCCGACGCCGTCGAACAGCTGATGGGCCACTGAGGACACCACCATGCAGACCGTACTGACCTGTCTCGACCACTCGCTCTACACCCAAAGCGTGCTCGACCACGCCATCTGGGCCGCCACCCGCCTGGGCGCCGGCTTGGAGCTGATGCACACGCTCGACCGCCATCCGGAGCTCGCCCCCACCGCCAACCTCAGCGGCAGCATCGGACTGGGCGCGAACGAAGATTTGCTCAATGAACTCGCCTCGCTCGACGAGCAGCGCAGCAAGCTCGCGCTGCAACGCGGCCGTGCCCTGCTCGACGAGGCGACGCGCCGGGCCACCGCACACGGCGTTGACCCGGTACACGCGCGGCTGCGCCATGGCGATCTGGTCGATGCCCTGGACGACCTCGACACCGGCTTCGACCTGCTGGTGATGGGCAAGCGCGACGAATCGGCCGACATGGCAAGGCTGCACCTGGGCAGCAATGTCGAGCGCGTGGCGCGAGCGATCCAGCAGCCTGCGCTGGTGGCTTCACGCGCGTTCAAGCCGATTGAAAACGTGCTGGTGGCTTTTGACGGCAGCCCCACTGCACGCAAGGCGGTGGAGCTGGCCGCGCGCCATCCCCGCTCGCCGGGCTGTCATGCCACGTGGTGATGGCCGCCACCGACTCGCCCGAATGCAGGGCGGCGATGCATTGGGCCAGCGAATTGCTGGATGTGGCGGGCGTCAACGCGCACATCGAGAGGATTCCCGGCCACGCCGACGCGGTGATTGCCGACTACGTGCGCACCCACGCCATTGATCTGGTGGCGATGGGCGCTTACGGCCACTCGCGTATCCGTCAGCTGATCGTGGGTAGCACCACCACGACGATGATCCGCAGTTGCCTGGTGCCGATCCTGCTGGTGCGCTGACGCCACGCAGTGGCGCCCTTGCCGCCACTCAGTGGCGCAGCAGAATGGGCAGCGCGGCGTCGGTCAGCACGTGGCGCGTTGCGCCGCCCAGCGCCCATTCGCTGAAGCGGCTGCGGCCGTAGGCCCCCATCACCAGCAGGTCAGCGCCGAGATGGGCCGCTTCTTCGAGCAGCGCCTTGCCTGCTTCGCCGGCATCGCTGTCGAGCGGGCGGTGCTCGGCATGCACGGCATGGCGTTGCAGGTAGAGATCGATATCCAGCGGCGGCTTCCAGGTGATCTCCGGATACGACCGGCGCAACGGGCCTTGCAGCAACACTACCCGATTCGCCCGCTGCAGCAGGGGCAGCGCGGCGTGGATGGCGCGCACCGCCTCCTGCGAACCGTTCCATCCGATCGCGATGCAGTCCAGCGATACCTGCGCGATGGGATGGCGCGGTACCACCAGGCACGGCAGGCCCACTGCCAGGATCAGCCGCGCCAGGCCGGCTGCCCCGTGTGCGGATGCGTCGTCGTCGCCGCGATCCACCACCAGCATGTCATGCCAAGTACCGATGTGCGCCAGCGCCTCGGCGACCTCGCCCTCGGCCACATGCCAGGCCGCTTGCGGCGCCCCCTGCCCGCGCGCCCACTGCGCGAACGGCTGAGCCTGCGCGCGCGCCAGCCCGGCGGTTTCACGCAGGCTGGCAGAGATTGCGGCGAGCAACTCGGGCGAGCTGTAGGCAGGCGCACCCTGCAGCGGCGAGGGATACACGAAGGCGCCGGTAACGGTCGTCTCGATCAGGGCAGCCAGGCCTACGCCGTATTCGGTCGCACGCGTCCAGGGATCGAGCGATCGCACGTGGATCAGCAGGTCGTTCATGGTCGGTCGTCCGCTTTCCGAGGCCATGCAGTGTCCGACTCACTGCCGCACGCGGGTTGATCGTGGTCAATCGCACGCGGCGCCGAGCGGTGGGCATGACGTGGATCAAAAGCGGCGCGCTGCGACAGGCGCATGGTGGCCATGACCCCCCTTGCTGTGCAGGTGTGCATGTACGTGTCTGCCATGACGGCATCCACCAGCACACGCGTGCATCGCGATTACCCCGGAGCGGGCATGCGTGATCTTCTCGCCTATTGCACTGATTTCCGACAGTGGACTCCCGGCACGGCATACGCTGCCGAACTGGCAGCGGTGATCGGTGGCTCGCTCACTGGCCTGTACGCCAGTCGCCCGTTGCCGACGCTGCCTCCGGCCGGCAACGTGGTCTCTGCGCTGGCCGAATGGATGGCCGAGGCCACCAACGAGCTCCACTGCGCCATGCTGGCCGGGCGGGAATTTGCCGCATGGGCGCGCGGCCTGGGTGCAAAGGACGCGCGCTGGCAGGTGGCGCTGGGCGACCCGCGCGACATTCTCGATGCCGCCGGGTCCACCGCCGATCTCATCGTGCTCGATCGGCCCGAGGGTGCCGATGGCGGCAGCCCGGGCACGTTGCTGCGCGCCGCCGTGCTGTCCGACCGACCCTGCATCGTGGTGCCACCGCGCTCCTGCGTGCTCGGTCGGCTGGAACGTATTGCGCTGGCCTGGGACGGCTCGGCCACCGCCACCCGAAGCCTGCACGCGGCGGTTCCGCTGCTGCGCCACGCCAGCGACGTGCTGCTGCTGCGTGCCGCGCAGGCGCTGCTGCCGGGGCACGGCAGCGAGCATTGGCCGCTGTTCGATCCCCTGGCACATCTTGCCGCCCACGGCATCACGGCGCGCGAGGAGGTCATCGCCACACGCGGGGTGACCGCCGGCCACACGCTGCTCGAGGTCTGCTCGATCCAGCGCGCCGACCTGCTGGTGGCCGGCGCCAACGGCAAGGCGCGACGCAGCGAGGGGCGCCTGGGCGAGACCACCGACTACCTGATGCAGCACGCCACGCTGCCGCTGTTCTTTCGCCACTGAGCAAGACAGAGCCGGCTTGCGCCGGGCTCAGTCCGCCGGCTGATCGCTGAGCACGGCATCGTCGGACAACGGTTCGACCGCCTCGGTTTCGTCCAGGTGGAACACCGCGTCGAACTGCTCGGCCAGCGTGGCGCTGAAGTAGTGGCTGGCGTACTCGGTGTCCGGGCAATAGATCACGCCGATGGCGCGCTCGAGCATCGGCTCGTGCAGCGCCCGCGCCGCCGAGGGCTGCAGCGACAGGTAGCAACGGTCCAGCCGGGTGTGATGGAAGAGCGCCTCGTAGCTGTCGCTGCGCGCGGGTCGCACCGCCATGCGCGACGCTTCACCACCCCACTCGCTGGCCGCGGTGACGTGGCCGGTGTAGGTGGTGAAACCCACCAGCAGCGCCTGGCGCGCGCCCACGCGTCGGCGCACCAGCTGACCGACGTTCCATTCGCCGGCGCGTCCCATCTGGGTGGCGCGCGCATCGCCCAGATGCGAGTTGTGCGCCCACAGCACCAGCCGACCGGGCCGGCCGCTTCGCTGCAGATGTTCCTGCAGCGAGAACAGGGTCTGGGTCATATGGTAGTCGCGCAGGTTCCAGCTGCTCTGCCGGCCGGCGAACATGCCGCGGTAGTAGGCCTCGCCGCTGACCACCACGTGCGCGTTGCGCTCGGCCACGAACTGCGCCTCGCGCGCCGTGCTGCCGTCGCGGTCGACGTAGTCCGGCGCACGATCGAGCAAGTCGGCAAGCCGTTGCTGCACCGCTTCGCGGCAGTCCGGACGCAGGCCCACGGCCGCCTCGTAGCCGTAGCGCTGTGGATCGCGCACGTGGTCCAGCGCTGCGTACTGCTCGCGCGCCAGCACCGCCTGCTCGGGATCGACCTGCTCCAGGTATGCCACCACCTCCGCGGCCGAGCGGTACAGGCTGTACATGTCCAGCCCGTAAAACCCGACCCGCGCTTCGGGCGAACGCTGCGCGTTGTTGCCGCGCAGCCAGCGAATGAAGTCCACCACTTCGGCATTGCGCCACATCCAGCGGGGAAATCGCTCGAATGCCCCGAAGGCGTCGTTGATCGATACATGCGCCCCGCACGCGTAATCGTGCAGATGCCAGGCATCCGGCCAGTCCGCCTCCACCGCCACGCCGTCGAAGCCCTGCTCGACGATCAGTCGTCGCGTGATGTCGGCGCGCATGCGGTAGAACTCGCGCGTGCCGTGGGTGGCCTCGCCGAGCAGTACGAACTGGCGACCGACGCTGGCGTCCAGCAACGCATCGTAATCGTGGTCGGCGCCGTCAAGCCGCACCGCCATGGCGCGAATGGCATCCAGCGGCGCGGTAGCGATGGCGCTCATGCGCCCAGCCACCGCTTGAACCAGCCTGATGCCAGCGCCGCCACGCGCTCAAGCGCGCCGGCCTCCTCGAACAGGTGGGTGGCGCGCGGCACCAGCACCAGCTCGGCGATGCCGTGCAGCTGACTCAGCACCTGCTGGTTGAGCGCGATCACGTCCGTGTCGGCCGCCCCCACGATCAGCAGCGTCGGTACCGCAACGCGTTCCGCCACATCGGCACCAGCCAGATCCACGCGACCGCCGCGCGAGACCACCGCCGACACGTCGTCCGGCTGCCGCGCCGCCACGGTCAGCGCGGCCGCTGCACCGGTGCTGGCGCCGAACAGGCCGACCGGAAGCGTGTGCAGTTCCGGCACGCTGCGCGCCCAGCTCACCGCCTGCCCCAGCCGCGCGGCAAGCAGCGGCACATTGAAGCGCTTGCGCCGATCGGCATCCTCGGCGGGCGTGAGCAGGTCGAACAGCAGCGTGGCCAGGGCGCCACGGTGCAGCACGGACGCCACCGCACGGCTGCGCGGACTGAGCCGGCTGCTGCCGCTGCCATGGGCAAAGATCACCAGCCCACGCGCGTGCGGCGGCACGGTGAGATCCCCCTGCAAGGTCACGCCGTCCACCTGCAACTGCACGCTGCGCGGGGTCCCGTCCGCCGAGGAGCCCGCGCTGGCCTCCAGCAGGCGCATCACCTCCTCGTCCGGCACGGCCTGAAAATCCTGATAGAACTGACCCACGGCCTGGAACCCGCGCGGCGCCACCAGGCACACCACTTCGTCCGCCAGCCCGTCGAGCTCGGTGAGACTGCGCGGGGCAGCTACCGGTACGGCGCACACCAGCCGGGCCGGGCGCCGGGCACGCACCGACGCCAGCGCCGCGCGCATGGTGGCGCCGGTGGCCAGGCCATCATCCACCACGATCACCAGCCGGCCGGCCACCTCGATCGGCGCTCCGTGCGGTCGATACCGGGCGCGGCGCGCGCGGATCAACGCCAGTTGTTCGGCGGCCTCGCGCTGGACATAAGCCGCATCCGCGCCCGCCGCCCCAGCCTGTTCGGTGAGCGCCACGCGCCCCTGTTCGTCGATCGCTCCGATCGCGTACTCCGGGTTGCCCGGCGCGCCGAGCTTGCGCACCAGCACCACGTCCAGTTCCCCACCAAGCGCATCGGCCACCACACGGCCGATCGGTACGCCGCCGCGCGGTATCGCCAGCACCAGCGGATGCTGGCCGCGATAGATACGCAGCGCACGGGCCAGCTGGTCGCCGGCATCGGCACGGTCGTTGAAGTTCTCTGCATGGCTCGCCGCCATCGTGTCCTCCGTGTCGTGGGCGGTGGCATGGGGCAACACAGCGCACCATGCCGCGATGCTCGACCAGCACCCGGTCGGCCACGTTGACATCCATCAATCCCGCGCCGTGCCCGCTTGATGCAGATCAACACCGCGCGAGCCCGGCCGCGCACAGTGGAACTCCCCTTTTCCCCACTGTCGGAGCCACTCGATGCTTGCAGCACGACATCCCGCCGTACCCGCCTTGCGCTCCTTCGTGCGCGGAGACAACCCATGACGGGGCGCGCACCGCACGTGTGGCAACACGGCAGGCATCGAGCCCGACACGTGAGTTCCGTCGATGCCATCCGCTTTGCTCCACTGCACGATCAGGAGATCGAGCCCATGCGTATTGCCGACCTGTGTACCCACGACGTGGTGAGCATCCAGGCCACGGCCACCGTGCGCGAGGCGGCCGATGCCATGCGCTCGCATCACGTCGGCGCGCTGGTCGTGGTGGAAAAGCCCAACGGCGAGCGCATCCCGGTGGGCATCATCACTGACCGCGACATCGTGCTGGAGGTCGTTGCCGCCGGCGGCGATCCGGGCCAGCTGACGCTGGCGGAAGTGATGAGCAAGCCGGTCTTCATCTGCACCGAGTCGCAGGAGTTGTTTGCGGCCATCATCGCCATGCGCGAGCACGGCGTGCGCCGGCTGCCGGTGGTCAACGCCAAGGGCGGACTGGCCGGCATGGTGACCGCCGACGACATCGTCGGCGCGCTGGGCACGCACATGCGTGACCTGGGCCAGGCACTGACCCGTGAAGAAACCCATGAGATGCAGACGCGCCGCTGACCAATCGCGCCGCAGTTGATCGTGATCAAGTACGGACGCTTTGCACCGGTGCAGGATGGCTTGTGGGCGGTGGATGCCGACCGCGGTGCTACCGGAGGGACCCGGACGCCGCGCCGGCATGCCCGCCCTCCTTGCTTGCAGGCACTGCCTGCCAACGGGCCTGCCTGCCGCTCCAGCTGAAGATACCGGTTCTTGCTCGCGTCCACCGCGCACGGCTTGCGTGTCAGCGCCATGCCGACGCCGCGTGCAACGCCGATGCGCTACGTCGCAAACCGCAGCGATCGATCACTCGTCGCGATCGCACCCCAACCGTCCCAGCAGGAAAGCGCCCGCGGCGATCGTGCCGACCACGACCCACGGCCTCGCACGCGCGCGTTCCCGCGCCCAGGCGGCACGCCGGCGCGCCCGATCGGCAGTCTCACGTTCCAACAGGGCCACGCGCTGGCGCAGCGCTTCCAGCCGGGTCCGCGCATCCTGGGCAAGCACCCCGGCATCGTCGGCCGCATCGTGCAGCAGACGGGCGATGTCGCCGTGGATCAGGCCCAGATCCTTGCGCAGTTGATCGGTGTGCAGATGGCTCACGGCGTGCTCCTCGTCTTTCGCCTACCGGCAAGCCTAGCCAGACACCCGAACCAGCAGTTGACGCGCATCAACTGGTCCGGCCGCCCGGCTGCCTAGAGTGAACCGGTCT
>DASUJJ010000338.1:0-7764 GCA_036279335.1 Dyella sp. | reverse complement strand
CAATCCTCACCCGTTCGCCCTGAGCGTAGGCCCGCAGGGCTGGAGTCGAAGGGAGCCTGTCATGGGGGATGAGTTCTTCCTACAGGGTGCGGAGTGCCTGGTGGTTTTGGCCCTTCGACTTCGCCTGTCCTGAGCAAGTCGAAGGGCTCAGGGCGAACGGTAAGGCCAATCCTCACCCGTTCGCCCTGAGCGTAGGCCCCTGGGGCCGAAGTCGAAGGGCACCCACGCCGCAGCGAACAGTAAAAAACCGATTCCGAGGCCGAAATGGATTTCTTCCTCTACATCCTCCGATGCGCTGATGGCAGCTTGTACATCGGGCACACGGACGATCTGGACCGACGCATGGAGCAGCATGACCTGGGCCGAGGCTGCGCTTACACCGCCACCCGTCGCCCAGTAAAACTCATTCACGCCGAGGCATTCGAAACGCGCTACGAGGCCTTGACGATGGAGCGCCGGCTGAAAGGCTGGAGCAGGGCAAAGAAGCTGGCGTACATCGCTGGGAACTGGAGCGTGGTTAGTGCTTTGGCGAAGGGAATGCATCGCCATGAGCGGGAGTGTTCTGCGGCGTTGGCGGGCCCTTCGACTTCGCCTGCTGGCGCAGGCTACGCTCAGGGCGAACGGTGTGGTGAGGATCCTGCGCACGCAGCTCGCGCTTTGGGCGAGCGATGCGGCGAGAGTCGTGCTCGCGCACAGTGCGTTTCGGGAGATCGGTGTGCCGAGCGTGCTGTTGGCGCAGAGAGCACTCAGGACAAACAGCGCAAACAGCGCGGTGAAGATCGACATTCAGGAAAACGGGACGGCCAGGCATGAACTACCAATCCGGCTTCGGCAACGAATTCGCCACCGAGGCGCTGGCGGGCGTGTTGCCGGTGGGGCAGAACTCGCCGCAGCGCGTGGCGCACGGTCTTTACGCCGA
Source organism: Dyella sp. (assembly GCA_036279335.1). Lineage (GTDB taxonomy): Bacteria > Pseudomonadota > Gammaproteobacteria > Xanthomonadales > Rhodanobacteraceae > Dyella_A. The sequence goes on along the minus strand of DASUJJ010000338.1, from coordinate 6,845 downwards.
ACAGCTCTCCGGCACCGCATTTACCGCGCCACGCCGCGAGAACCGGCGTAGCTGGCTCTACCGCATCCGCCCGGCGGCGATGCACAAGCCGTTCGCACCGCTGGCGCACGGCACCTTCCACAACCGCTTCGACGAGGCGCCGGCCACGCCCAACCAGCTGCGCTGGGATCCGTGGCCGATGCCGGCGGCACCCACCGATTTCCTCGACGGCCTGGTCACCATCGCCGGCAACGGCAGCGCGGCGGAGCAGGGTGGCGTGGGCATGCACGTCTACGCCGCCAACCACTCGATGCACAGGCGCTACTTCTACAACGCCGACGGCGAGCTGCTGATCGTGCCGCAGCTGGGCCGGCTGCGTCTTGCCACCGAGCTCGGCGTGCTCGACGTGGCACCGCTGGAGATCGCGGTGATCCCGCGCGGCGTGCGTTTCCGTGTGGAGCTGCTGGATGCCGAAGCGCGCGGCTACGTGGCGGAGAACTTCGGCGCCCTGCTGCGCCTGCCCGATCTCGGGCCGATCGGCGCCAACTCGATGGCGCTGCCGCGCGACTTCCTCACCCCGCACGCGGCGTACGAGGATGTCGAAGGTGACTTCCAGCTCATCGCCAAATTCCAGGGGTCGCTGTGGCAGGCCGCCATCGACCATTCGCCGCTGGACGTGGTCGCCTGGCATGGCAACTACGCGCCGTACAAATACGATCTCACCCGCTACAACACGGTCGGCTCGATCAGCGTGGATCATCCCGACCCGTCGATCTTCACCGTGCTGACCTCGCCCAGCAACACGCCCGGCACGGCGAACATGGATTTCGTGATCTTCCCGCCGCGCTGGCTGGTGGCCGAGCACACGTTCCGCCCGCCGTATTTCCACCGCAACGTGGCCAGCGAGTTCATGGGTCTGATCGAAGGCGCCTACGACGCCAAGGCCGGCGGCTTCGGGCCCGGCGGCATGAGCCTGCACAACTGCATGAGCGGGCACGGCCCGGACGCGGCGAGCTTCGAGAAGGCCAGCGCGGCCGACGTGAGCCAGCCCGATCACCTCACCGGCACCATGGCTTTCATGTTCGAGACGCGCAAGGTGATCCGCCCCACCGCGCAGGCGCTCGCCGCGCCGCAGTTGCAGGACGATTACTACACCTGCTGGCAGGGCATCGCGAAGCACTTCAATCCGGAGCGCGCATGAAAGTCGCCGCACTGATCGGGCTGCTGGCCGTGATCCTGGCGGGCTGCTCCGCGCCGTCCGGGGAGGGCGCGGACAAGGCCCAGCCGCCCACTGCGAGTGCCCCCGCACCATCGACCAGCGCAGCGGCCGCACCTGTGGTCGCCCGCTCCAGCGATCGCCCATCGGCCGACAGCCCCTCCAGCGACGGCCTGGCCCGCTACGACGGCTACGGCGACATGCGTTTCGGCATGGACGAAGCGGCGTTCCGAAAGGCCTGGCAGGGCGAGCTGGCCGGCCAGCTCGATGCGGCCGGCGGCTGCAGCGTGCTGCGCCCGGCGTGGGCGAAGGCGCCCGGTGATCCGCGCTTCCTGTTCGAGCAGGGCCGCTTCGCGCGTTACGACATCGGTACGGCCAGGGAGCCCGCGCCCGGCGGCGGCGCGGTCGGCATGGATGTCGCGCAGATTCGCGCGCTGTACGGCGAGGCCCTGCAGGTCGCCCCACACAAGTACGAAGCGGGCGCCAGCACGCTGCGCGTCGTCGCGCCCGATGGCCGCGCCGCGCTGGTGTTCGAAACCGATGCCTCCGGCAAGCTCACGCGCTGGCGCGCGGGCCTGCCGCCGCAGGTTGATTACGTTGAAGGCTGCGGTTGAGCCGCGGCATTACGGAGCGTTGAAGCATGAAACTTGGTTCATTGAAGGAAGGCGGCCGCGACGGCACGCTGATCGTCGTCAGTCGTGATCTGACCCACGCCGCGCGCGCCACCGGCATCGCGCCCACGCTGCAGGCCGCGCTGGACGACTGGCACAACGCCGCGCCGCGGCTCAATGCGCTGTACGACGAGGTCAACGCCGGCACCGCACCCGGCCGCTTCGCGCTGGATCTCAACGCGCTGGCCGCGCCGCTGCCGCGCGCTTACGAGTTCGTCGACGGCTCGGCCTACCTGCCGCACGTGGAGCGCGTGCGCAAGGCGCGCGGCGCCGAGGTGCCGGCCAGCTTCTACACCGATCCGCTGATGTACCAGGCGACCAGCGCCGGCTTCCTGGGCCCGCGTGATCCGGTGGTCGTGCCCAGCGAGGATTACGGCATCGACCTGGAGGCCGAGGTGCTGGTGGTCACCGACGACGTGCCGATGGCGGTGACGCCCGAGCAGGCCGCCGAGCACATCCAGCTGGTGGGCCTGGTCAACGACGTCAGCCTGCGCGGCCTGATCCCCGGCGAGCTGGCCAAGGGTTTCGGCTTCCTGCAGTCCAAGCCGCGTTCGGCGCTGTCGCCGGTGCTGGTGACGCCCGACGAACTGGGCGAGGCGTGGAAGAACGACAAGCTGCACCTGCCCATGCGCACCTGGATCAACGGCCAGTGGTTCGGCGAGGCCGAATGCGGCGTCGACATGCAATTCAGCTTTGCCGAGCTGGTGGCACACGTAGCCAAAACGCGCCCGCTCACCGCCGGCACCCTGGTCGGCTCCGGCACCATCGCCAACCACGACACCTCGCTCGGCGCCTCCTGCCTGGCCGAGCAGCGCACCGTGGAAACTCTGCGCGATGGCCAGCCGTCCACGCCGTTCCTGAAGTACGAGGACACCGTGCGCATCGAGATTACCGATGCGGCCGGGCATTCGATCTTCGGTGCCATTGAGCAGGTGATCGCGCCGCTCAAGGCGTGAGCTCGGCGCGGCCGATGGCGGCGCAACCCACCGATTGAATCGAAGCGTGGTGCCCGCAGCGGCGCACCCCACGTTGCCGGAACGGCGCATGACGCGAAGTCGGTGGGGTGCGGTCACCGCCATCGTGACCCGCGCTGCTCCGATGAATCCGCCGCGTATGCACATGCACCCTCGTTATCCCGCCCGCGGGCGCGGCTGGCTAGAATCGACGGTCACATGACCGGATCACCCATGACGCCCATCGCATCACCTGCTCATGCCTCGCACCTCAAGCGGCTGGAGGCGGAGAGCATCCACATTCTGCGCGAGGTGGCGGCCGAGTTCCGCCATCCGGTGATGATGTATTCCGTCGGCAAGGATTCCTCGGTACTGCTGCACCTGCTGCAGAAGGCGTTTTATCCCGCGCCGCCGCCGATCCCGCTGCTGCACGTGGATACCACCTGGAAATTCCGCGAGATGATCGCCTTCCGTGACCGCCGCGCGGCCGAGGTGGGCGCCAAGCTGATCGTGCACACAAATCAGGAGGGCGTACGCCAGGGCGTGGGCCCGTTCACCCACGGCGCCACCGTGCACACAGACATCATGAAGACCCAGGCGCTGAAGCAGGCGCTGGACGCGCACGGCTTCGACGCGGCGATCGGCGGCGCCCGTCGCGACGAGGAGAAGTCGCGCGCCAAGGAGCGCGTGTTCTCCTTCCGCACCGCGCAGCACCGCTGGGATCCCAAGCGCCAGCGCCCGGAGCTGTGGAACCTCTACAACGGCCGCATCGCCAAGGGCGAAAGCGTGCGCGTGTTTCCGCTGTCGAACTGGACCGAGCTGGACATCTGGCTCTACATCTACCGCGAGGCGATCGAGGTGCCGTCGCTGTATTTGGCCGCGCCCCGGCCGGTAGTCGAACGCGACGGCATGTTGATCATGGTCGACGACGATCGCCTGCCACTGAAGCCCGGCGAGCAGCCGCAGATGCGCAAGGTGCGCTTCCGCACGCTGGGCTGCTACCCGCTCACCGGGGCGATCGAGTCCGAGGCCGACGACCTGCCCAAGGTGATCCAGGAGATGCTGGTGGCGCGCACCTCCGAGCGGCAGGGGCGGGCGATCGACCACGATCCCTCCGCCTCGATGGAAAAGAAAAAGCAGGAGGGCTACTTCTGATGGGCCACGAACCGAATCTCTCCGTGGACGACTACCTCGCCCGCCACGAAGCGAAGGACCTGCTGCGCTTCATCACCTGCGGCAGCGTGGACGACGGCAAGAGCACCTTGCTCGGCCGCCTGCTGTACGACACCAAGCTGCTGTTCGACGACCAGCTCGCTGCGCTGAAGGGTGACTCGCTGCGCCACGGCACGCAGAACGGCGAGCTGGATTTCGCGCTGCTGGTGGACGGCCTGTCGGCCGAGCGCGAGCAGGGCATCACCATCGACGTGGCGTACCGCTTTTTCACCACCGAGCGGCGCAAGTTCATCGTCGCCGACTGCCCCGGCCACGAGCAGTACACGCGCAACATGGCCACCGGTGCCAGCACGGCCGATCTCGCCGTGGTGCTGGTGGACGCGCGCAAGGGCCTGCTCACGCAGACCCGGCGGCACACCTATATCGCCGCGCTGCTGGGCATCCGCCACGTGCTGTTGGCGGTGAACAAGATGGACCTGGTCGGCTACGACGAGGCGACGTTCCGCGCCATCGAGGCCGACTACGCGGCCTTGGCGCAGAGCATGGGCATCGCGCAGGTCACCGCGATCCCGGTATCGGCACTGCGTGGCGACAACGTCAGCGCGCGTGCCGCGACCATGCCCTGGTTCGCCGGCCCGAGCCTGCTCGAACATCTGGAAGCCGTGGCGATCGAACGCCCGGCCGACACGCTGGGCTTCCGCCTGCCGGTGCAGTGGGTGGCGCGGCCGGACCAGAACTTTCGCGGCTACGCGGGGCAGGTGGTGGCCGGCGCCATTGCGCCGGGTGACGAAGTGGTGGTGCTGCCCGGCGGCGCGCGTTCGCGCGTGGCGCGCATCGTCACCGCCGACGGCGACCGCAAGCGTGCGGTCATTGGCGATGCCATCACGCTGACGCTGGAGGATGAGCGCGACATCAGCCGCGGCGACGTGATCGCCGCCGCGCACAACCCGCCGCAGGTCGCCGACCAATTCGCCGCCCACCTGCTGTGGATGGACGGTTCGGCGCTGCTGCCCGGCCGCGGCTACTGGCTGAAGATCGGTGCGCGCACGGTCGGTGTGCAGGTCACCGAGATCAAGCACAAGATCGACGTGAACACGCAGGAAGAGCTGGCCGCCAAGCGGCTGGAGCTCAACGAGGTCGGCTACTGCAACCTGTCACTGGACCAGCCGATCGCGTTCGAGTCCTACGCGCACTGCCGCGAGCTCGGTGCATTCATCCTGATCGATCGCCAGACCAACGCCACGGTGGGCGCCGGCACGCTCGACTTCGCCCTGCGCCGCGCGGACAACATCCACTGGCAACACCTGGACATCGATCGGGCGGCGCGGGCGCGGATCAAGGGCCAGACGCCCGTGTGCCTGTGGTTCACCGGGCTGTCCGGCTCGGGCAAGTCCACGGTGGCCAACCTGGTGGAGAAGCGGCTGTTCGCACTGGGCCGGCACACCTACCTGCTGGACGGCGACAACGTGCGCCACGGGCTCAACCGCGATCTCGGCTTTACCGACGAGGATCGCGTGGAGAACATCCGCCGCGTGGCGGAGGTGGCCAGGCTGATGGTCGACGCCGGGCTGATCGTGCTGGTGTCCTTCATCAGTCCGTTCCGCGAGGAGCGCCGCATGGCGCGCGAGCTGTTCGCGCCGGGCGAGTTCCACGAGGTGTTCGTGGATACGCCGCTGGCGGTGTGCGAGGCGCGCGACGAGAAGGGCCTGTACGCGAAGGCGCGCGCCGGTGGCATCAAGAACTTCACCGGCATTGACTCGCCCTACGAGGTGCCCGAGGCGCCGGAGCTGCATCTGCACGGTGCGGGTGCGGCGCCGGAACAACTGGCCGAGCAGGTGATCCAGACGCTGCTGCGCGATCAATAGCCGCAGCGGCCGCGACAGTCGCCCGGCGGACGTCTACGATGGCGGCTCTTTTCCATGAAACGAGGTCTGCCCATGTCGCATCACGTCACGCTGAAGGACAACCCGGTCGAAGTGCACGGCGATTTCCCTGCCGTCGGTGACAAGGCGCCGGGCTTCCGCCTGGTCGGCAAGGATCTGGCCGACGTCTCGCTGGCCGACTTCACCGGCAAGCGCAAGATCCTCAACATCTTTCCCAGCGTGGACACGCCGGTGTGCGCCGCGTCGGTGCGCCATTTCAACCAGTCCGCCTCGCAGCTGGCCAACACGGTGGTGCTGTGCATCTCGGCCGACCTGCCGTTTGCGCAGGCGCGCTTCTGCGGCGCCGAGGGGCTGGACCACGTGGTGACGCTGTCGACCCTGCGCGGTTCGGACTTCCTCAAGCACTACGGCGTGGCGCTGGCCAGCGGCCCGCTGGCAGGCCTCGCCGCGCGCGCGGTGGTGGTGCTGGACGAGCACGATCACGTCATTTACGCCGAGCTGGTGCCGGAGATCACCCAGGAGCCGGATTACGCCGCGGCGTTGAAGGCACTGGCCTGAGCAGTCGTCGCCCGCCCGACCGGCATCGTCCAGCGACGACGGCCGCCCGTGCAGAACATGTGGAATCCGCGCGCTGAACCAGGCGCGCTGGCGTTACCTGTAAACCACGCCTCCGGCCGCCTTGGCCGGAGGCGTTGCTGATCGCCGAAACCTACTGGCCCAGGGTCAGCGTGCCCTTCATCAAGGCGGCATGGCCGGGAAAGGTGCAGTAGTAAGCGTACGGCTCGCCCGCCTTCAGCGCGGCCACGTCGATCGTGGCCGTATCCGATTCGCCGCCGCCGATCAGCTTGGTGTGGGCGATGATGCGGGCGTCGCCCGGCTTCTCGTAGTTGTTTGCCGCACCGGCCTTCATGCCATCGGCGATGACGCCGGCTTCGTCGCTGCTGCGCGACAGCACCCAGTTGTGGCCCAT
>DASUJJ010000337.1:0-3989 GCA_036279335.1 Dyella sp. | reverse complement strand
CGCGCAGCGAGTGCGCGCGCGCCACCATGGCGCCGGCTGCGCGCTGCACCAGGCCGCTGTCGCGGATGCCCTGGATGGCGATCATCAGGCCCATCAAACCGGCCAGCGTGGGCAGCTGCAGCCAGTGCACGTACCGTGCTGCCGGCTGCGGGTCGACCAACGCCAGCGCGACCGCGAGCGTGCCGAACAACACCAGCAGCCATTCCGCCTTGAGCCAGTCAGCCAACCGCGAACGGAACGCTGTCACCACCCGCTCAGGCCTTCGATGGCGTACACGCGCTGCCAGCTCTCACGGCCGCGGATGAGGTCGGCCAGGCGCGCCAATGCCGGCCACTGGCTGGCCGGGCGCGGCATGTTGCGCGACCAGCGCATCAGCATCGCGAGCAGCAGGTCGGCGGCGGAACATTCCGCACCCAGCAGGTAGGGGCCGCGTGCGGCCAGCTCCGCATCCAGGTAGTCCCACACGCCTTCGATCTTCGCCGCCAGCGCGGCGCGCACCTGTGGCGGGTGCTCGCTGGCGCCCAGCTCCGGCGGGTAGAACCAGAAGCGGAACGTCGACATCAAGGTGTTGCTCAGATACACCAGCCACTCTTCCAGCGCCTCGCGCTCGGGTGTGCCCGGTGCCCGGCCGAGGCCGGAGGCGGGATGCCGATCGGCCAGCATCATCAGCAGCGCGGCCGACTCGTGGCGCGCGCGCCCGTCGATCACCAGCGTGGGCACCACGCCGCGCGGATTGAGCGCGAGGTAGGCCGGGTCGCGCTGCGCGCCCTGCTCGATGTTTACGAGCTTCAGCTCATGCGGTGCGCGCGTTTCGAGCAGCGCCATGTGCACCACCATGCTGGCCGAGCCGGGGGAGTAGTAGAGGGTGTACATGGAATCTCCGGAGTGGTGGCGCGACGGCGCGTTGGCCGCGCCGCCGCGATCTTGGCGGCGCGCTCAAGCCTGGCGCAAGAGCCGCATCGGCGAGGTGCGGGTGACCGTGCGCGTGCCGGCCAGGCCGAGCAGCATCACGACGACCGCGGCGAGCAGCGCGTACAGCGCCAGCGGTCCCAACGGCGGCACGAAGCCCTCGATGTGGAACACCGCGCGCCCCAGCCACCAGCCGGTGCCGGCCGCGCCGAGCGCCGCGGTGAGCCCGGCTACGGCGCCGAGCAGGGCGAACTCGCAGGCGGCCGCCACGCGCAGCTGGCCGCGGCGCGCGCCCAGCGTGCGCAGCAGCGCCGCTTCGTGCCGGCGGTCGGCGGCGCTGACCGCCAGTGCCGCCGCCAGCACCAGCGCACCGGCCAGCAGGCTGAAGCCGAGGATCCAGCGCACCGCGTTGCTCACGCGGTCGACGATCTCGCGTACGCGGTCGAGCAGGGCATCCACATCGATCAGGCTGAGGTTGGCGTAGTCGCGCGAGAGTTTCGCCAGCGCATCGGCGCGTCCGCGCGGCAGATAAAAGCTGCCCAGGTAACTGTGCGGCAGCGCGCCGGCGTGATCGGCATCCAGCAGCAGGAAGAAGTTGACGCGGAACGAGCTCCAGTCCACCTCGCGCACGCTGCTCACGGTGGCATCGATGCTGCGCTCGCCGATGCTGAAACGCATGGTGTCGCCCAGCTTGAGGTGGAACATGTCGCGCCACATCGAGTCGACCGATACCTGCGCCTGAGCCGGGTGCGGCGCGAACCACGCGCCGGCCACGAGCCGGTTGGCCGGCGGCAGCGCATCGGTCCACGACAGGCGCAGCTGGCGGTCGGTCCAGTCCTTGGCGCGCTCGTCGGTGAGCGGCAGCTGGTCCACCGGGGTACCGTTGATCGCGATGAGCTTGCCCACCGCCAGCGGCAGCACATTGAGCTGCTGCGCGCCGATCCGGTCCAGCGCCTGGGCGAAGCCGGCGCGCTGCTCGTCCTGCAGGTTGAGCACGAACCAGTTCGGCGTGTCGGTGGGCAGCTCGCGGCGCCAGCCCTCCAGCAGCGAGGGCGCCACCACGGCGAGCAGCAGCAGGGCGACCAGCCCGAGGCTCAGCGCGGTGGCCTGGATCAGGCTCAGGCCGCGCCGCCGTCCCAGCGCCGCCAGTCCCAGCCGCAGCGCCGGATGTGCGCCCGGCGCGATGCGCCGCGCCAGCCACAGCAGCAGCGCGGCCAGCCCCGCGGCGATCGCCGCCACACCGAGCAGGCCGGCGGCGAGGATGCCGGCCATCCTGGCCGAATCGCTCTGGCCCCAGATCAGCGCGAGCGCCACCAGCGCGGGAATGAAGTACAGCGCGTCGAAGCGGCGCACGCGGCGCGCCACGCTGGCGCGGAACACCGCGACCGGCGGCACCTCGGCCAGCCGCGCCAGCGGCGGCAGCGCAAAGCCGGCCAGCACGGCGATGCCCACCGCCGCGGCGGCGAACGCCGGCATCAGCGGCAGCTCGGTGGGCACGTTGCCGAACAGCGAACTGGCGACCAGCCACGCGCCCTGCGCCAGAAGCAGCGTGAGCGCGATGCCGATCGCCACCGCGGGCAGCGCAAGCGCGCCCAGCGTGCCCAGCAGCAGCGCCATCACGCGCTTGCGCGAGGTGCCCAGCGCGCGCAGCAGCGCCACTTCCTGCGTCTTGCGCCGCGCGTAGCGCTGGGCGGCCAGCGCAATCGCCACGCCGGCGAGCAGGGCGGACAGCAGTGCGGTGAGGCGCAGGAACGCGCTGGCCCGATCGAACGCGGTGCGCATGCGCTCCTGGGTCTGCTCCGGCGTGATCAGCTGCGCGCCCTGCGGCAGCGTCGCCTGCTCGGCCCAGCGGCGCCAGCGCTGCACCGCGGCCGGTTCGCCGGCCAGCAGCAGGCGATGGCGCGCGCGGCTGCCTGCGCCGAGCAGGCCGACCGCGCGGGCATCTTCGAGATTCATGATCGCCCGCGGCGCCAGCGCAAACAGCTCGCCGCCGTCGGGCTGGCGCACCAGCTCGGCGGCGATGCGCAGGTCACGCCCGCCCACCTGCACGGTGTCGCCCACATGCCGGTCCAGCGCGATCAGTGCGCGGTGGTCCAGGTACACCTCGCCCGTCGTCGGCGCGTGGCCGCTGAGGGTGCGGCCGGCGGCATCGCGCAGCTCCAGCGTGCCGCGCAGCGGATAGCCGCTGTCGGTGGCCTGCACGTCGAGCAGCTGGCTGTGGCCGTTGGCGAAGGCGACGCTGGGAAAGCTGGCCACGCGGTTCTGGCGCAGGCCGTCGCGCTTCGCTTCGTCGGCAAACGCATCGGGCAGGGCCTGCGGCGCGCTGATGCCGATGTCGCCGCCGATCAGCTCGGCCGCGCTGGCCAGCATGCCGCGCTCGATGCGCGTGGCCAGCGTGGCGACCACGCCCAGCGCCACCACGGCCAGCACCAGCGAGGCGGCCAGCGTGCGCAGTTCGGGCAGATGCCACTCGCGGCGCAGGCTGCGCAGCGCCAGCGGGAGCATGTTCATGCGTCGATGCCCTCGTGGGCGGCGACCACCCGGCCTTCCTCCAGCTCGATGCGTCGCTGGCAGCGCGCCGCCAGCGTGGCGTCGTGGGTCACCAGCACCAGCGTGGTGTGGCGATCATGGTTGAGCGCGAACAGCAGATCGGTGACGTGGTGGCCGGTGCGCTGGTCGAGGTTGCCGGTGGGTTCGTCGGCAAACAGCAGCCGTGGCCCGTGCACGAACGCACGGGCGATCGCCACGCGCTGCTGCTCGCCGCCGGAGAGCTGCGCCGGATAGTGCCGGCGGCGGCTGCCCAGTCCCACGGCCTCCAGCGCCTCGCGGGCGCGGACGCGGGCGTCGCGGGCGCCCTCGAGCTCCAGCGGCAGCATCACGTTTTCCTCGGCGCTGAGCGCCGGCAGCAGGTGGAACGACTGGAACACGAAGCCGACCAGGCGCCGGCGCAGGTCGGCGCGGGCCTCCTCGTCCATGGTTTCCAGCGCCTGGCCGTCGACGCGGATGCTGCCGCCGGTGGGCAGGTCCAAGCCGGCCAGCAGGCCGAGCAGGGTGGTCTTGCCGGAACCGGACGCCCCCAC
>DASUJJ010000336.1:0-3982 GCA_036279335.1 Dyella sp. | reverse complement strand
CGTCGCCGGAGGCGATGTCCAGCACCTCGCCGGTTTCCAGCAATTGCAGCAGCGAGCGGGCGAGCGTTTCCCAGGTACGGCCGGGCGAATAGTGGCGCTCCATGTCGCCGGCCACGGTATCGGCCCAGCCGGCTTCGCGGGCGCGCTGGGCCAGTACGCCCGGAATCCGTTCGGCGTCCTCGCGCAGCAGCGCGTCGTCGATGCTCTCGCGCAGCGACTTCAGCAGCAGATGCTGGTGCTCGTCGCCTTCAGTGTTGGCGCGGTAATAGGCCGAAACACCGGCGCGACGGTCGCGCACCAAGTTGGCCTCCTTGAGCTTGGCAAGATGCGTGGACACGCGCGGCTGGGCAAGATGCAGCACGGCGGCGAGCTCGGCCACGGTCAGTTCCTCCCCTTCGAGTGCGGCCAAGAGGCGCACCCGGGTAGGGTCGGCCAGCAGCCGCAGCACGCTGGAGGCGGTCGCCAGATCCATGCGTCATCCTTTTATCGCGATACAAAGATAAGCAAGGCTAGGCCTGCATTGCCGGGGCGTCAAGGGTCGAAGCTGCCTGGAGCGGGGCAGGCTGCCGCAGGCAGGCGTCCGCGGTGTTCGTTTGGCCGTAATGGGCGAGGGGGCAACCGCAGGGCTGCTGCAGTTGCACACGGCCTCATCGGGCCGCCACGCTAAAATGGTCGGCTAAGCCATCGCTCCGGAGTAGTTCATGGATTTCCGTTTTACCGAAGACCAGCTGTCGATCCAGTCGCTGGCCCGCGATTTTGCCTCGCGGCGCATCGCGCCCGTGGCTGCCGAGCTGGACGCCAAGGGTGAGTTTCCGCTCGACAACATCCGCGAGATGGGCCAGCTCGGCATGATGGGCATCGAGGTGCCGGAGGCATACGGCGGCGCGGGCATGGACACCATTGCCTACGTGCTGGCGATGATCGAGATCGCCGCCGCCGATGCGGCCACTTCGACCATCATGTCGGTGAACAACTCGCTCTTCTGCAACGGCATTCTCAAGCACGGCAGCGAGGAGCAGAAGCAGAGGTACGTGCGTGCCGTGGCGCAGGGCGAGGCCATTGGTGCCTACGCACTCACCGAGCCGCACTCGGGCTCCGACGCATCGGCCATGCACACCCGCGCGACGAAGAACGCGGACGGCGACTGGGTGATCAACGGCAAGAAGAGCTGGATCACCTCCGGTCCGGTGGCGCGCTACATGGTGCTGTTTGCCATCACCACGCCGGGCATCGGCGCCAGGGGCGTGTCGGCCTTCATCATCGACACGCAGAAGCCCGGCTTCCACGCCGGCAAGTCCGAGCCCAAGCTGGGCATCCGCGCCTCGGCGACCTGCGAGATCGAGTTCGTCGAGTACGTGTGCTCCAAGGACGACGTGCTGGGCGAGATCGGCAAGGGCTTCTCGATCGCCATGGGCGTACTCGACGCCGGCCGCATCGGCATCGCGTCGCAGGCGGTGGGCATTGCGCGGGCGGCCTACGAGGCCACGCTGCAGTGGTCGCGCGACCGCAAGGCGTTCGGTCACCCCATCGGCACCTTCCAGATGACCCAGGCGAAGATCGCCGACATGAAGTGCAAGCTCGACGCGGCCACGCTGCTCACGCTGCGTGCGGCTTGGACCAAGATGGAAGCGGAACGGACCGGCGGGCGCTTCAACACCGAGGCGTCGGTGGCCAAGCTGGTGGCATCCGAAGCGGCGATGTGGATCACCCACCAGGCGGTGCAGATCCACGGCGGCATGGGCTACTCGAAGGAAATGCCGCTGGAACGCTACTTCCGCGACGCCAAGATCACCGAGATCTACGAAGGCACCAGCGAGATCCAGCGGCTGGTGATCGCGCGGGCGGAGACCGGTTTGCGCTGAGGATCGTGCTACCCCTGTAGGAGCGCACCCTGTGCGCGAATGCTTCTGGCTTTGATGTCGATCAGGAGCAGGAGCATTCGCGCACAGGGTGCGCTCCTACAAAAAAAGCCCCGGCGTGAGCCGGGGCTTTTTTGTTTCACACCCCCCGCCGCGGGTCGGAATCGAACGGCTGCATGCCGTGATGGTCGCCGGAGCGCTTGTCGGCATCGGGGCCGTCGAGTTTGTCACCCAGCAGCTGGCGCACCACCACATAGAACACCGGGATCAGCAGCAGGCCGAAGAAGGTGGCGAACAGCATGCCGCCAATCACGCCGGTGCCGATGGCGTGGCGCGAGTTGGCGCCGGCACCGCTGGAAATGGCCAGCGGCAGCACGCCGAGGATGAATGCCATCGAGGTCATCAGGATCGGGCGCAGCCGCAGGCGCGACGCCTCGATCACGCCCTCGCGCAGGCTCTTGCCTTCGGCCTGCTTCTCCACCGCGAATTCCACGATCAGGATCGCGTTCTTGGCGGCCAGTCCGATCACCGTGATCAGGCCGATCTTGAAGTAGATGTCGTTCGGCAAGCCGCGCAGCATCGAGAACACCACGGTGCCGAGCAGGCCCAGCGGCACCACCAGCAGCACCGCCACCGGAATCGACCAGCTCTCGTACAGGGCGGCCAGGCACAGGAACACGATCGCGATGGACAGCACCATCAGCAGCGTGGCCGAGTTGCCCGAGAGGATTTCCTGGTAGGACTGGCCGGTCCAGTCGTACCCGAAGCCCCGCGGAAGATCGTCGTTGACGATCTTTTCCATCTCCGCCATGGCCTGGCCGGTGGAGAAGCCCGGGGCGGCGTTGCCCACGATCTCCACTGCCGAGTAGCCGTTGTAGCGGGCCAGCGCCGGTGAGGCGAGGGTCCAATTGGCATCGACCACGCTGGAGATCGGGATCATCTGCGGGCTGCCGTCGCTGGCGGTCTTCGTGCTCGGCGTGTAGATGTGCTGCAGCGCGTCCGGACCCATGCGATAGGCCTGGTCCGCCTGCATCAGCACGCGCTTCACGCGACCGGCGTAGGCAAAGTCGTTGACAAATACCGGCGCCAGCGTGAGCTGGATCGCGTTGTAGATGTCGCTCACCGACAGGCCCAGCGCCTGCGCCTGCACGCGGTCGACCTTCAGTTGCAGGGCCGGAGCATCTTCAAGCGCCTGCGGGCGGATGCCCATCAGCTTGTTGCTCTGCGCCGCCTTGCCAAGGAGCATGTTGCGCGCCTTGGTCAACTCGCTGCGCTCCTGGCCCGCGCGCGCCTGCAGCCACATGTCGATGCCGCCGAACTGGCTCAGGCCGCGGATGGTGGGCAGGTTGACCACGAAGATCTGCGCATCGCGGATGCCGTGCAGCATGCCGTTGGCCTTGGCGATGAACTCGTCGGCGGTGACTTCGCGCTCGGCCCAGTCCTTCAGCCGGATGAAGGTCATGCCGGTATTTTCGCCGGCACCGACGAAGCTGAAGCCGGAGATCTGGAACATGCCGTCGACTGCCGGATCCTGGATCAGCTTGGCGCGCACTTGCTTCATCACGTTCTGCGTGCGTTCGACCGAGGCGCCGGGTGGCAGCGACACGACGGCCAGGGCGAAGCCCTGATCCTCGCTGGGCACGAAGCTGGTGGGCATGCGTGTGAACAGCACGCCGCACAGCACGCAGATGGCGACGAACACCATCATCCAGCGCGGCGCATGGCTGATCGCGCTGCCGATGTGGCCGCTGTAGATCCTGGTGACGCGATCGAACACGCGGTTGAAGCCGCGGTAGACGACGTTCTTCTTGTGCTCGTGCTCGGGCCTGAGAATGCTGGCGCACAGGGCCGGCGTGAACGTCAGGGCCAGGAAGGCGGAGAAGCCCATCGACACGGCGATGGTCAGGGCAAACTGCTTGTAGATCACGCCCGAGGCGCCCGGCTGCAGCGCCGACGGCACGAACACCGCAGCCAGCACCACCGTGATCGCCACGATGGCGCCGGTGATCTGACTCATCGCCTTGCGCGTGGCCTCCTTCGGTGAGAGACCCTCCTCGGTCATGATGCGCTCGACGTTCTCGATCACCACGATCGCGTCATCCACCACGATGCCGATCGCCAGC
>DASUJJ010000335.1:0-5442 GCA_036279335.1 Dyella sp. | reverse complement strand
GTTCTACGCGGTGTTCATGGCGGTCGACCTGGCCGCCGGCGTGCTCGCGTTCGCGATGGAGAAAAAGGAAAGGTGGAGCCTGCTGTGGTGGCTGGTGCTGCAGCGCTTCGGCTACCGTCAGCTGATGTACTACGTGGTGGTGCGCTCGGTATCGGCCGCCCTGCGCGGGCCGTCGGTCGGCTGGGGTCGGCAGGAGCGCAAGGCGACGGTGAATGCCACGCATGAAGATGAGGGCGCTGACGCCGCCTCGCACTCGACAACGGAGCACGCAAGCCCCCCGTAAGCGACACGCACCGGGCAACGCCTCCACCGCGCCATCACGCGGTGTCACGCTCCGCCGCGGCATCATTGAAGGTTGAAGCCTGGCATATCGCAAGGCGAAGCATGAGGAGGTTGCATGGAGATCGGCATGATTGGCCTGGGCCGCATGGGCGGCAACATGGCGCAGCGGCTGTTGCAACACGGCCACCACGTGATCGGCTTCGACCCGGCCGCCGGCGCGCGCGATGCGCTGGCCGCGCACGGAGCAGGTGCCGCCACGACACTGGAAGATCTGCTGCATCAGCTGCCCGCACCGCGGGTGCTGTGGCTGATGGTGCCGGCCGGCGACATCACCGAGCAGACCATCGCCCAGTTGCAGCCGCTGCTGGCCGATGGCGACACGGTGATCGACGGCGGCAACGCGTTCTACAAGGACAGCATGCGGCGTGCCGAGATGCTGGCGGCACACGGCATCCACTACATCGACTGCGGCACCAGCGGCGGCGTGTGGGGGCTGGCCGAAGGCTACAGCCTGATGATTGGCGGCGACGCGAAAGCGGTGGAGCGGCTGCGTCCGATCTTCGAGGCGCTGGCGCCGGCGAAGGACAAGGGCTGGGGACACGTTGGCCCGGCGGGCGCCGGCCACTTCACCAAGATGGTCCACAACGGCATCGAGTACGGGCTGATGCAGGCCTATGCCGAGGGCTTCTCGATCCTGCAGCACAAGCGCGAGTTCGCGCTGGATCTGCACCAGGTCGCCGAGATCTGGCGCGAAGGCAGCGTGGTGCGCTCATGGCTGCTCGACCTTACCGCCAACGCGCTGGCGAAGAACCCGACGATGGATGGCGTTGCTCCCTATGTCGCCGACTCCGGCGAGGGACGCTGGACGGTGGCCGAGGCGATCGATCTCAATGTGGCCGCGCCGGTCATCTCGCTCTCGCTGCTTGAACGGCTGCGCTCGCGCGACGCCGACTCGTTCTCCGACAAGCTGCTGGCATCGATGCGCAACCAGTTCGGCGGCCATGCCATCAAGCACGACTGACCGACGCGCCGCGTGGCGCGCGTTACCCGTATTGCCTTGAGGAGATCAGGATGGATCGACATACCAAACACACGGCCGTCGCTGCGAAGAAGCGTCAGCGCGGCCCGATCACGCTCGCCATCGACGTGGGCGGCAGCGGCCTGAAGGCCTCCGTGCTGGACGAGGACGGCAGCATGCTCGCCGACCGCGTGCGCGTGCCCACGCCGGAGGGCGTGTCGCCCGAGGGCATGATCGACGCGCTGGCCGATCTGGTGGCGCCGCTGCCGCGCTTCGATCGGGTGTCGATCGGCTTTCCCGGTGTGGTGCGCGAAGGGCGGGTCATCACCGCACCGCATTTCGGCAACGATCCCTGGCACGACTTTCCGCTGGCGAAGGCGCTGAGCAAGCGCCTGGACGGCAAGCCGGTGCGCCTGCTCAACGATGCCGAGGTGCAGGGCTTTGGCGTGATCAAGGGACAGGGCCTGGAGCTGGTGCTCACCCTGGGCACCGGCCTGGGTTCAGCGCTGTTTCGCGACGGCGTGCGGATGCCGCACATGGAATTCGCGCAGTTTCCGTTTCGCAAGAAGAAGACCTTCAACCGCTACGTGGGCGACGCGGCGCGGCACAAGGTGGGCCACAAGAAGTGGAACCACCGCGTGGAAAAGACCATCAAGGCGTTCCGCACCCTGCTGCAGTTCGACCAGCTCTATCTCGGCGGCGGCAACGCCAGCAAGCTGACGCTGTCACTGCCGTCTGACGTGAGCATCGTCGACAACGACGCCGGCATCACCGGCGGCATCAAGCTCTGGCGCGACGCGGCACCCTGACTGACGCGCCTGCCCGTCGCGCACCTTCATCCCTCTGCGCCATCGGCGGGCAGGTAGCTCAACTGCCCGTCCACGATGCGGGCCGGCGCCGTCATCGGATGCGGCCTGGTGTGGCGCTCATCGGCGATGTGCATGACCGTCCAGCCGCGCACGCACAGCAGGTCGGAGATCATCGAGCGATGGCAGCGCCACCACACCGCCTCGGCGCACATGATCGCGGTGGGCTGCTGCGCCGCGATGGTCAGCAACTGCGCCAGGCCCTGGGCAAACTCCGCGCTGGCCATGTAATCGGCGTAGCCCTGGAACGACGCGTTGCGCCAGCTCGTGTTCGGTGAGTGCGGTTGCACCTGGCGCCGGCCGCCCAGCGACTCGATCCAGTAGTAGGCCAGTCCGTGCGCGGGCAGGCTTTCGGCCAGCGCCTCGCTGGAAAAATGCGGGTAGCGCCGCGAACCGGGAAAACGCCGCACGTCGGCCACGGCGGCGATGCGCCAGTGCGCCAGCAACGCCACCAGTTCGTCCAGCGTGCGGGTGGAATGGCCGACGGTCCAGATGGTTTTCGCATCGGCGTCGACGGAAGCCGCGCTCGGCATCGCTCAATCGATCCGGTGCAGCGCACTGCCCTTGTGCAGGGCGACGTGGTCGGTGGTATCGCTGGCGATCTCATACTGCGGATCGTCGGGCGTGCAGCGGTGGGTGTGGCCCTTGTAGTCCACATCGTGCGTGTGCACCTTGGTGATGCGCCCGCTGACGTGACCGGCCTCGGAGTTCCAGCGGACGTGGTCACCCACGTGAAAGGCATGGCTCATGGGATTGGCTCCGCAGTGACTGGCGACATCGCCATTGCACCGCGTTGCCGTTGACGTGCCCGTGAAGTTGCCAAGAGCCCGGCGTCAATCTCGCCCGGGCTGGCCCGGCAAGGTCCCGCCGGGCTCAGCCGGTGACGCCGAACAGCATGCCGACGCCTGCCGTAATGGCCATCGCCAGCGCGCCCCAGAAGGTGATGCGCATGACGCCCACGCGAATCGGCGAGCCGCCCGTGCGCGCCGCCAGTCCACCGAGCACGGCAAGGAACCCCAGCGAGGTGAGGAACACCGCCCACAGCACGAGGCCGGCCGGCGCCAGCGCCACCACCGCCAACGGCAGCGCCGCGCCGATGGCGAAGCTCAGCGCCGAAGCGCCGGCCGCCTGCAGCGGGCGCGCCTTGAGCGTGTCAGTGATGCCCAGCTCGTCGCGCATGTGCGCATCGAGCGCGTCGTGCGCCATCAGCTGTTCGGCCACCTGTTTCGCCAGCGCAGGATCGAGCCCGCGCCCGACATAGATGGCAGCGAGCTCCTTGTGCTCGCCTTCCACGTCGGTCTCCAGCTCCTTTCGCTCGCGCTCCAGCTCGGCGGTCTCGCTGTCAGCCTGCGAATGCACCGAGACGTATTCGCCCGCGGCCATCGACATCGCGCCCGCCACCAGCCCCGCGGTGCCGGCGATCAGGATGTTCTGCGAGCTGGCGTGCGCCGCGGCCACGCCGAGCACCAGGCTGGCGGTGGAGACAATGCCGTCGTTGGCGCCGAGCACGGCGGCGCGGAGCCAGCCCATGCGGCCCGTGACGTGCCGCTCGCTGTGTCGATGATGCATGTGCGTTGTCCTCGTCAATCGTGTGGCGGGGGATCAGTGCGGCGGATCAGAGCATGCGACGCAGCGCGTTGTCCTTGCGGCCGAAGTGATGCCACAACGCCGCCACGATGTGCAGGCCGATCACGTAGTAGAAGACCTCGCCCACGGTGCCGTGGATGTCCTCCCACTGGTGCGCCAGGGCCCGATCACCGGGGCCGAACAGGGCCGGCAGAAAGGTGATGCCGAACAGCGTCACCGGCTTGCCGGCGATCTGCAGCGTGATGATGCCCATGATCGGCTGCGCGATCAGGAACGCGTACAGCACCACGTGGGTGAGCTTGCTCAGCCGGCGGATCCACACGCCCGGTTCAGGCTGGATCGGCGGATCCACGTGTGACAAGCGCACCGCCAGCCGCGGCAGCACCAGCAGCAGCACCGCGATGCCCGCCAGGTAATGGGCCGCCAGCGTGTTCATGCGCGGCGCGCTGCCCCTGGGAAACAGCTCGAACAGGTTGATGAACACGTAGGCCAGCAGCACCAGCGCGAACACCATCCAGTGCAGCCAGCGCAGCGACGCCGCGTAGCGACTCGGCGAATTGATCGATGACATGGAAGGCTCCTTGGAGTCGCCTGTGCTCAGGGGCTGGCCAGCGCGCTGTCGACCATCTTATTCGCCTCCACGATCAGCTCGCGCAAATGGTTCTCGTCCCGAAAGCTCTCGGCGTAGATCTTGTAGATCGCCTCGGTGCCGGAGGGGCGCGCGGCAAACCAGCCCGCCGCCGTCATCACCTTGATGCCGCCGATCGCCGCGCCGTTGCCGGGCGCCTTGTCCAGCACCGCGGTGATGGCATCGCCGGCCAGCTCGGTGCCGCGCACCTGCGCCGGCGACAGCTTGCCCAGCCGCGCTTTCTGCTCGGCCGTGGCCGGGGCGTCAACACGGTCGGCGTAGGGCGTACCGAGCGCCGCGGTGATGTCGGCGTAGCGTTCGCCCGGATCGCGCCCCTCGCGCGCGGTCATCTCGGCGGCCAGCAGTGCGGGCACGATGCCGTCCTTGTCGGTGCTCCACACGCTGCCGTCCATGCGCAGCAGCGAGGCGCCCGCGCTCTCCTCGCCGCCAAAGCCCAGCGAGCCATCGAACAGGCCGTCGGCAAACCACTTGAAGCCCACCGGCACCTCGTATAGCCGCCGGCCCAGTCGCTCGGTCACGCGGTCGATCAGCGAGCTGCTCACCACCGTCTTGCCCACCGCCGCGTCGGCGCGCCAGTGCGGGCGGTGGCGGAACAGGTAGTCGATCAAGGTGGCGAGGTAGCTATTGGGCTGCATCAGGCCGCAGCTTTTCGCGACGATGCCGTGGCGGTCGTGGTCGGTGTCGCAGGCGAACGCCACGTCGAAGCGATCCTTCATCGCGATCAGGCTGGCCATGGCGTACGGCGAGGACGGGTCCATGCGGATCTTGCCGTCCCAGTCCACGCTCATGAAGGCGAACTGCGGGTCGACCGTCTCGCGCACCACGGTCAGGTCGATCCGGTAGCGCTCGGCGATGTGCGCCCAGTAATGCACGCCGGCACCGCCCAGCGGATCCACGCCCAGCCTGAGCCCGCCCGCGCGGATCAGGTCGAAGTCGACGATGTGCGCCAGATCGGACACGTAGCTCGATACGTAGTCGTGCTCGATCACCCGCGACGAGCGACGCGCCTGCGCGTACGGCACGCGGCGCACCTCCCTGAG
>DASUJJ010000334.1:0-2019 GCA_036279335.1 Dyella sp. | reverse complement strand
CCAGCACAAACTGGTCGATCGCCACCGCATCCGGCAACGCATCCAGCCCGGCCAGCACGGAATCACAGCGCTGTGCACCGCCAACGGCCGTAAGCACCGGCTTGCCATGCAATGCAGGAATGCCGGACCACAGCTCGTCGCCCGCCGACAACACCACCAGCAAGCCGCCGATGCGCGGATGTCGGGCAAGCCGATCAAGCGTATGTTCGATCAGCGGGCTGCCGGCCAGCGGCAGGTATTGCTTGGCGCGGTCGCCGCCGACACGCATGCCGCGTCCCGCTGCCGGAACCACGCACCACAGCGGCGCCAGGCTCATGGCTGCGCAGCGTCCGGTGCGGTGGCCGCCGCCGGGGTCGTCGAGGAGACCGGCTTTTCCACGACCTGATAGAAGGTCTCGCCGGGCTTGATCAGGCCAAGTTCGGCACGGGCACGCGCTTCCACTGCCTGCTCGCCGCTTTTCAGGTCGGTGACGTCAGCGGCCAGCGCCTGGTTGCGTTGCTGCAGGCGCTGGTTCTCATCGGCCTGTTTCTTCACGGCGGCGCGCAGGCCATCCACTTCGCGCATGCCGCCGGTGTCGCTCCACAGTTTCATCTGCAGAGCGATCAGCATGACCAGCAGAATCAGCGCGACCCAGCGCAGCATGGCGGTCGTGTTCCTGCTCAGCCAGGCAGACGCGAAAGGTTGGGGAACGCATGACGTCCGGCATAGCGCGCGTCGGCGCCCAGCTGCTCCTCGATCCGCAGCAGCTGGTTGTACTTGGCCACGCGATCGCTGCGGCACAGCGAGCCGGTCTTGATCTGGGTGGCGGTGGTGGCCACGGCGATGTCCGCAATGGTGGTGTCCTCGGTCTCGCCGGAGCGATGAGAAATCACTGCCGAGTACTTCGCCGCGTCGGCCATGGCGATCGCTTCGAGCGTCTCCGACAGCGTGCCGATCTGGTTCACCTTGATCAGGATCGAGTTGGCGATCTGCTTTTCGATGCCTTCGCGGAAGATCGTCGGATTGGTGACGAACAGGTCGTCGCCGACCACCTGCACGCGGTCCCCGATGGTGTCGGTGAGCAGCTTCCAGCCGGGCCAGTCGCCTTCGGCCATGCCGTCCTCGATGGTCACGATCGGGTACTGCTTCACCCAGCCGGCCAGCAGGTCGACGAACTGTTCGCTGGTGTACTGCTTGCCCTCACCGGCGAGGTCGTACTTGCCGTCCCTGTAGAACTCCGAGCTGGCGGCATCGAGACCCAGCAGTATCTCGCTGCCGACCTTGTAGCCGGTCTTGGTGATCGCCTCGAGGATGGTGTCCAGCGCCTCGATGTTGGAGCGCAGGTTCGGCGCGAAGCCGCCCTCGTCACCCACCGCGGTGTTCAGTCCCTTGCCCTTGAGCACGCTCTTGAGCGCGTGGAAGATTTCCGCGCCGGCGCGCAGCGCCTCGGCGAACGTGGGCATGCCCACCGGCAGCACCATGAACTCCTGCACATCGATGTTGTTGTCCGCGTGCTCGCCGCCGTTGATGATATTCATCATCGGCACCGGCAGCATGCCGGGTTTGCCCTGGCACAGGTATGCCCACAGCGGCTGCTGGCGCGCGGCCGCCGTGGCGTGGGCCGCGGCCATCGACACGCCCAGCAGCGCATTCGCGCCCAGGCGACCCTTGTTCGGCGTGCCGTCGAGCGCGATCAGCTTCGCGTCCAGACCGGTCTGGTCCGCTGCGTCAAAGCCCTTCAGCGCATCGGCGATGACGCCGTTGACGTTGGCCACCGCGTTCTTCACGCCCTTGCCGCCGTAGCGCGCCTTGTCGCCGTCGCGCAGCTCGACCGCCTCGCGCGAGCCGGTCGAGGCGCCGCTGGGCACCGCGGCCCGGCCGAACGCGCCGCCGTCCAGGGTGACTTCGGCTTCCAGCGTGGGGTTGCCGCGCGAGTCGAGGATTTCGCGGGCGTGGATGCGGGTGATCTCGGTGGTCATGGGTCGTCCCTAAGGTCAATCGTGTGAATGTGGCTTGCCGGCAAAATCCGCAGGCGGACCA
>DASUJJ010000333.1:0-12757 GCA_036279335.1 Dyella sp. | reverse complement strand
CCCTGTGCGCGAATGCTTTTGCTCCTAATCGACATCAAGGCCAAAAAGCATTCGCGCACAGGGTGCGCTCCTACAGCAGGGTGCGGCTGGCGGGCAGGGTGTCGGGGGCGACGGCGCCGCCGGAGATGATGAAGGCCATCGCCTGGTCCATCGTCCAGTCGGTCGGCGTGAGCTCGTCCACCGGCACCACCACCAGGTAGCCGCCGGTAGGGTTGGGCGTGGTGGGGATGTACACCGCGGCCATTTCGCGGTCGCTGCCTTCCTCGCGCATCACGCGGGTGACGAAGCCGGCCACCTTCATGCCCGGGCGCGGAAAGTCGATCAGCACCACGCGCTGCACGCCCGACGGTTTCTGCTGCAGCACCGTCATCAGCTTCTTGGTGCCGCCGTAGATGGTCTGCACCAGCGGGATGCGCGCCAGCACGTTGTCGAAGCCGTCGATGACGCGCTTGCCGACGACACGGGTGGCGACCCAGCCAAGCAGGTACAGCGCCAGCACCGTGAGCAGCAGCGCCATCAGCGCCAGCGTCCAGCCGTGATCGAGCGCGCTGGCCGCGTCCGGTGCGGCCAGTCCCAGCGCGCGGCGCACCAGCGTGGCCATCGGTGCACCGAGTCCGGCCAGCACGCCGAACACGAACTTGAACACCAGCCAGGTCACCCACAGCGGCAGGAAGGTCAGCAGGCCGGTGAGTACAAAGCGTTTGACGCGCAGGGGTCGCATCGGGACGGCATCCTCCGGAAACAGATCGCCCGATTGTAGGGTGCGCACCGCGCCATGCGCCGGGGCATGTTTCCGCGGATTTCTTCGTGCGATTCAACGCGTGTGATTTTTTCCCGCCGCCGTGCGAATCATGCGGGCAACAAGGGAGCGGGACGCCACATGAGCAAGGCCATCCACCAGCGGTCGTTCGAGGCACTGCTGCACGATCACCGCGGGATCATCCTCAAGGTGGCGGCGGTCTACGCCCGCGATCCCGATGATCGACTGGATCTGGCGCAGGAGATCCGCGTGCAGCTGTGGCGCTCGTTCGGCGCCTACGACGCGAGCCGCGCCAAGGTGTCCACCTGGATGTACCGGATCGCGCTGAATGTGGCGATCTCCTACCGGCGGCGTGACCGCGCGCTGCTGACCGGCCGCGTGGAGCCGCTGGAAGCGCGGCATCTGGAAACCATCGGTGGCGGCGACAGCGTCGTCGAGGACGACGAGCGGCTAGCTGCGCTGTACGCCTTTATCGGCGAGCTGGATCCACTCAACCGGGCGCTGATCCTGCTGTACCTGGAGGACCGGCCCTACGGCGAAATCGCCGAGGTGCTGGGCATTACCGAAACCAACGTGGCGACCAGGCTCGGCCGCATCAGGCAAACACTGCGCGGCCGCGTGACGGCCGCCGAAACCAGCGGAGCATGACGATGGAACTGGATGAGATGAAGCTGGCCTGGAAGACCCTGGATCGTCGGTTGGCCCAGCAGCAGGCGCTGAACGTGCAGCTGTACCGCGACGGCCGGATGGACCATGTGCGGCGACGCCTGCGCCCGCTGGCGTGGGGATGGATGGTGCAGATCCCGCTCGGCATCGCGTTGATGCTGTGGGGCATCAGCTTCTGGTCCACCCACATGGGCGATGTGCCGTCCATGGCGTGCGGGATCGCCATGCAGTTGTTCGGCACGCTGGCGGTGATTGTTCCTGCGCGCTCGCTGAGCATGTTGCAAGGCATCGACTATGCCGCGCCGGTGCTGCAGATCCAGCGCCGCATTGCCGATCTGCGCGCGTGGCGGGTCAAGGTGGAGGGGCCGATCTTCGCGGTGCTGGGCAGCGTGATCTGGATTCCCGCCGCGCTGATGCTCGCCCAGTACGAGGGTGACCGGGTCGGGGTGAACCTGTGGACCAGCCTGCGCCCCGGGATGGTGAGCTGGCTGGTGCTGTCGGTCATCGTCCCGTTGGCCGCGATGGGCCTGGCTTGCCTCGTGCTGCGCCGCATGGGGCGACTCCAGTGGCTGGCGAACCGCCTCGCCGGTGCTGCCGTGCAGCGGGCCGAGGCCGAGCTTGAGGCGGTGATGCGCTTCGAGCGGGAGAACGGCTGAGCTGCCTGCTCAGCGCGCCCGCGGCTTGAGCCGCACGTAGATCTGCTTGCGCACGCGCGCGATCACGTCGCCGGATGCCGTGGTCACGTCGGTCTCGAACCAGCGCAGCACCTTGCCGCCGCCGGCCGCGGCCGTGCGCAGTTCCTCGACCACCGCCGGCTCCAGCCTGAAATGTGCGTAGACATCCTCGCGGCCGGGCGCCACGAAATCGATGGTGCCGGCCTTGTCCCACACCAGGTAGTCGCTGCCGAGCTGGTGCATCACCAGCAGCATCCAGAACGGGTCGGTCATGGCGAACAGGTTGCCGCCGAACTGGGTGCGGACGTAGTTGCGGTTCCACGGACGCAGCCGCAGCACCACGCGCGCCTCGCTCCAGTCGTTGCTGATCTGGAGCACGCGGATGCTGTTGCACAGGAACGGCGGCCACAGGGTGAGCAGGCGGCGGAAGGTGCTGGGGCGCATGGGGCGAATTCGGGCGGGAAAGCCGCGGAGTTTGCCATGCCCACGCGTATGGATTCAGCCGCTGCAGGCGTGGAAAGACGCGTCTGTTTTGAGTGCGGCGCCGCGATCAGTCGGGGCTGAAGTCCCTCCCACAGTTCCCTGCACGCTCAGGGGGCCATGTGGGAGGGGCTTCAGCCCCGACTATTCGATGGCCCAGGAACGACCAAGGCCTTCCAGATATCCACCTCCCGTGGCCATCTCCCTGGGTCACCGATGCGCACGGCCACGCCTGCGCCGGGCGACCCACTCGCCCGTGCCCGCTCAGAACAGCAGCGAGGCCATGCGGCGGCGGTAGCGGCCGACCAGTTCGGCATCGTCCAGCGTGGCGAAGGCGGCGAGCAGGCGCTTCCTGGCGGCGCCGTCGTTCCAGTCGCGCGCCTTTTCCAGGATGGCGAGGAACTGATCCAGGCCGGCGGCGGCATCGTCCTCCAGCAGCAGGCGCACGCCGAGCAGGTCGCGTGCCGTCCAGTCGGCCGGATCGGCAGCCACCCGCTGGCGCAGCGTGGCCAGGTCCGGCGCACCATCGAGCGCGCCAGCCAGGTCCAGCTGGCTGCGCAGGCGCACGGCGCGCGCGTCGGTGGCGAGCTTGACCGGCAGGGCATCCAGCTCGGCGCGGGCCCCGGCGATATTGCCCATGCGCATCAGCGCGAGCGCCAGGTCGAGCTTGAGCTCGTCCTGCCCGGGCGCCGCCGCGATCGCCTGCTGCAGGCGATTCACCGCCTCTTCCGGCGATTCGATCGTCTCGGTCGGGGTGTCTTCCCCGGCCGCTGCGCCGTCGAGCGGCTGCACGTGGCGTGACAGGAATTCACGCAGCTGGCCCAGCGGCAGGGCCCCGGCAAAACCATCGAGCACTTCACCGTTCTTCACCAGCATCACGGTGGGGATCGAGCGGATGCCGAACATGGCGGCGAGCTGCTGGTGGGCATCGACGTCGACCTTGCCCAGCCGAAACGCGCCGTTGTACTCGGTGGCGAGCTGTTCCAGCAGCGGCCCCAGCGTCTTGCACGGCTCGCACCAAGTGGCCCAGAAGTCCACCAGCACCGGCGCGTCGAGCGAGGCCTGCAGCACATCGCGCTCGAAGTTGTCCTGGGTGACGTCGAAGACGAGCGGAAGGGCGGTTGCGGTCACGGGCATGCTCCAAACGGCGATGGCGTCACAGATCTGGTCGAGGATCAGCATATCAAGGCCCCTGCATCCCCCGCGCCGGTGGCACGGGGTTCAGCGCCGGACAGCCAGATTTGCGAGAATCCGCAGGATGACCTGCTCGGAACACGGCACCACACGCATGGGCGCCATGACGCCATCGACCACTGCCGGGCTGCTTGTCTGCGAGCACTGCGACACGGTGTATCGGCGGCTTCCGCTGGCCCGCGGCGAGGTGGCCTGCTGCGCGCGCTGCGATTTCGTGCTCGAACGCCATCCGCGGCTCGGCCCCGACCACCTGCTGGCACTCACCGCCACCGCGATGGTGGTGTTCGTGCAGGCCAACGTCTGGCCGATCGTCACGCTGGAACTCAACGGCCGCCCGAGCAGCACCACGCTGTGGGGCACCATCATCGCGATGTGGCAGCAGCACGCCGAGGTGGTCGCCGTGCTGGCAGCGCTCACGCTGTTCTTTTTCCCGCTGCTGAAGATGACGCTGTTCGGCTGGGTGTTCTGGTTCGCGCGTCGCGGTGAGCGCGGCCCGGGGTTTCGCAGCGCGATGATCGCGCTGCACTACCTGAATCCATGGACGATGAGCGAGGTGTTCGTGCTCGGCGCGATGGTGGCGATCGTCAAGGCGCGCGTGTACTTCGACGTGGTGCCCGATCCGGGCATCTTCGCCTACGGCGCGCTGATGCTGCTGATCACCGTGTTCGGCACCGTCGACCTGCGCCAGCTGTGGGACGTGACGCGGGAGCGGAACCGGTGAGCGCGCTGCCGCGTGCGGGCGAGCTGGGCCTGATCGGCTGCCACGTGTGCGGGCTGGTGTGCCGCGACGCGCGCACGCACGACCTGGCCTGCCCGCGCTGCGGCGCGCAGCTGCACCGGCGCAAGACCGCCAGCATCAGCCGCACCTGGGCGCTGCTGATCGCCGCCTTCATCTTCTACCTGCCGGCCAACCTGCTGCCGATCATGCGCACGGTGAGCCTGGGCGACGTGGACGACAACACCATCCTCAGTGGCGTGGTCGAGCTGTGGGTGAATGGCTCGCCCGATCTGGCGATCATCGTCTTCACGGCAAGCATCGTGGTGCCGATGCTGAAATTCCTGGTGCTGGGCCTGCTGCTGATCAGTGTGCAGCGCCGCACCGCCTGGGCGCAGCGCCAGCGCGCCACGCTGTACCGGCTGGTGGAGCTGATCGGCTACTGGTCGATGCTTGATGTATTCGTGGTGGCGCTGCTCACCGCGCTGGTGCGTTTCGGCGTGCTCAGCCAGGTGGAGCCGCTGCCGGGCGTGATCTACTTCGGACTCACCGTGGTGATGACGATGCTCGCTTCGATGAGCTTCGACCCGCGGCTGATCTGGGACAACAGGGACAACGATGACTGAAGAAACCACTCCGACCGGAGACGAGCAGCTGCCGCAGCCGGTGGTGCACCGGCGGCGCTTTGGCATCTCGCTGATCTGGCTGGTGCCGATCCTGGCCGCACTGGTGGGCCTGTCGCTGGTGGTCAACAGCTGGCTGCAGACTGGGCCAAGCATCACCATCACCTTCAATTCCGCCGAAGGGCTGGATGCCGGCAAGACGCCGGTGAAATACAAGAACGTGGTGATCGGCAAGGTCACCCGCATCGGTCTCAGTCCCGATCGCAGCAAGGTGCGCGTGAAGGTGTCGCTGGACAAGAGCGCCGAGGGTTTTGCCATGGCCGATACCCGCTTCTGGGTGGTGCGCCCGCGCATCGGCCTGGGCGGGGTGTCCGGTGTGGACACGCTGCTGTCCGGCGCCTTCATCGGCGTGGACGTCGGTACGTCGAAGGAACCACGCGACCAGTTCGTCGGGCTGGAGCAGCCACCCGCCGTGACGTACGGCGCGCCGGGCAAGAGCTTTGCGCTGCACGCGGAGGATCTGGGCTCGCTGGATATCGGCTCGCCGGTGTACTACCGACGCATCCAGGTAGGTCGCGTGGCCTCCTACGCGCTGGACAAGGACGGCAAGGGCGTCACCTTCCAGATCTTCGTCGACGGTCCGTACGACCAGTTCGTCAGCCGCTCCTCACGCTTCTGGAACGCCAGCGGGCTGGACGTGTCGCTGGGCGCCAACGGACTCACGGTCAACACGCAGTCGCTGGCCTCGGTGCTGGCCGGCGGCGTCGCCTTTCAGGACCCGCCGGGGCCGCACGACGCCAGCGCGGCACCGGAAGGCTCCACCTACCGCCTGTTCGAGAACAAGGGTCTGGCGATGGCGCCGCCGGATGGCCCGCCGCAGTACATCCGCATGCGCTTTGACCAATCGCTGCGCGGGCTGGCGGTGGATGCGCCGGTGGAATTCCTCGGCATCAACATCGGTCGCGTGGTGTCGATCAACCTGGACTACGACGAGAAGCGCGAGCGCTTCCCGGTGACGGTGGGTGCGGTGATCTATCCGCAGCGGCTCGGTCGCGCCTACGACAAGCTCGCGGCGCTCTCGCAGGCACAGGGTGAAGGTGGAAATGTTGCGCCGATGCTGGGCGAGCTGGTCGCGCACGGCCTGCGCGCGCAGGCGCGCACCGGCAACCTGCTCACCGGCCAGCTGTACATCGCGATGGACTTCCTGCCGAAGGCACCGAAGGTCAACTTCAACGCATCGGCCCGGCCGCTGGAAATTCCCACGGCGCCAGGCAGCTTCGACAAGCTGCAGGAGCAGCTGGGCGAGATCATCGACAAGATCCACAAGATCCCGTTCGACACCATTGGCGCGCATCTGAACGGCTCGCTGGCCACGCTCGACAAGACGCTCAAGCAGGTCAACGGAGAAGTGCTGCCGGAGTTCAAGGGCACGCTGAAGGACGCGCGCAAGACGCTGGGGACCGCCAGCAACGCGCTCTCCGGCGATTCGCCGCTGCAGCAGAACCTGCAGGGAACGCTGCACGAGCTGCAGCGCATGGCGCGCTCGCTGCGCGTGTTCACCGATTACCTGGGTACCCATCCGGAGGCGCTGATCCGCGGTCGCAAGGCCGACCCGGCGCCGGTGCAGTCGCCGGCACCTTCCCCTCCGATGCCGTCCCGACCGACAACCCATGCTTCGGGGAACCAGCCATGACCTGCCTGTCCATCCTCCGCGGGCGCCGCCTGGCGCCGCTGCTCGCCGCGCTGGCACTGGCTGGCTGCGCCTCCGCGCCCATGCACTACTACACGCTGATCGCGCCGGCCGCTGCCGCGGCGCCGGCGGCCGTGTCGCCGGGGCTGGCGTTCGAGCTGCTGCCGGTGAGCGTGCCGGCGCAGGTCGACCAGCCGCAGCTGGTGATCCGCCAGGGCGGGCAGGGCGTGGCGCTGCTCAACGGCGAACGCTGGATTGCGCCGCTGGGCGACGAGATCCGCGGCGCGCTGTCGGCCGACCTGGCGCAGGCGCTCGGTCGCCCGGACGTGTCCGGCCTCGCCCATGGCAGCAAACGGGTGGCCCGGATCAAGGTCGACGTGCGCCGCTTCGATTCGCAGCCCGGCGGCTACGCGCTGCTGGAAGCCGCCTGGAGCGTGCGCTTGCTGGGCGGCAGTGAGGCTGACACCGGGCAGGTGTTGTCGTGCACCAGTCGCTTCATGCAGCCGATCAGCGGCAGCGGCTACGACGCCCTGGTGCGGGGGCACCAGCAGGCGCTGGGCAAGCTGGCCGAACAGGTCGCTGCGGCGGTGCGAGGACTGGCCGGGGGCAGCGCGCACTGCCCCGGCGCCTGAGCCGCGCGAAGACCGCCGGCGCAGGCTTGGCGGGGGCTTGGCGCTTGGGCTAGGCTGGCCGGCTACGCGCAGCCGAAGACCGCACGCCGGTCAACCACGCTGTCAATCACGCACGACGCATCAACGGCACTGGACACATGCAGAACAACGACGATCAGGGTTCCTCTTCCGCCGGCGCCGAAGCGGGCGAGCACGGCTACCGTCCGCAGGCGGTGGAAACCGCCGCCCAGCAGTACTGGACGCACGAGCGCGCCTACGAAGTGACCGAGGACGCCAGCCGGCCCAAGTTCTACTGCCTGTCGATGCTGCCGTACCCGTCCGGCGCGCTGCACATGGGGCATGTGCGCAACTACACCATCGGCGACGTGATCAGCCGCTTCCAGCGCATGCAGGGCAAGAACGTGCTGCAGCCGATGGGCTGGGACGCGTTCGGCCTGCCGGCCGAGAACGCCGCGATCAAGAACAAGACCGCGCCGGCGGCGTGGACCTACCGCAACATCGACAACATGCGCGCCCAGCTGCAGCGCATGGGCTTTGCCTACGACTGGACGCGCGAGTTCGCCACCTGCCGCCCGGAGTACTACCGCTGGGAACAGCTGATGTTCACCCGACTGATGAAGAAGGGCATGGCCTACCGCAAGAACTCGGTGGTGAACTGGGATCCGGTCGACCAGACCGTGCTGGCCAACGAGCAGGTGATCGACGGCCGCGGCTGGCGCTCCGGCGCCGTGGTGGAAAAGCGCGAGATCCCGCAGTGGTTCCTGCGCATCACCGACTACGCGCAGGAGCTGCTCGACCGGCTGGACACGCTGCCGGGCTGGCCCGACGCGGTGAAGACCATGCAGCGCAACTGGATCGGCCGCAGCGAGGGACTGGAGATCCAGTTCCAGGTCGAGGGCGGCGGCGAGCCACTGAGCGTGTTCACCACGCGCCCGGACACGCTGATGGGCGTCACCTTCGTCTCCGTGGCCGCCGAGCATCCGCTGGCGCTGCATGCGGCATCCCTGGATGAGCGGGTGGCCCGGGTGCTGGCCGAGATGAAGCACGGCGGCGTGTCCGAGGCCGAGCTGGAGACGCAGGAAAAGCGCGGCGTCGACACCGGCCTGAAGGTGCTCCATCCGCTGACCGGCGAGCCGATTCCGGTGTGGGTCGCCAACTTCGTGCTGATGGGTTACGGCACCGGCGCCGTGATGGCGGTGCCCGGCCACGACCAGCGCGACTGGGAGTTCGCCAAGAAGTACGACCTGCCGATCAAGATGGTGATCGTGGATCGCTCGGTGCTCGACGCGGTCAGCGAAATCCGGCACGACCTGGCGCAGGGCGTGGGCTCGGACCCCATGCGCGCGGCGCTGCGCGGCCGCAACACCGACGCCTACGACACTGCTTCCGCGGTGCGCGTGGTGGAGGATTTCGAGCGCCGCATCCAGGAAGAGGGCGCCTATACCGAACGCGGCATCGTGGTGAATTCCGGCGAGCTCGACGGCATGGAGTACGCCGAGGCGTTCCAGACGCTGGCGGCGCGCTTCGAGCGCGAGGGCAAGGGCCAGCGCCGCGTCAACTGGCGCCTGCGCGACTGGGGCGTCAGCCGCCAGCGCTACTGGGGCTGCCCGATTCCGGTGATCTACTGTGCCAGTTGCGGCGCCGTGCCGGTGCCGGAAGAACAACTGCCGGTGGTGCTGCCCGAGGACGTGGCGGACGTGTATTCGCAGGGCGGCGGCGTGCAGTCGCCGATCAAGGCCGACGCCGAGTGGCGCAAGTGCGCCTGCCCGCAGTGCGGCGGCGCGGCCGAGCGCGAAACCGACACCTTCGACACCTTCATGGAGTCGAGCTGGTACTACGCGCGCTACACCAGCCCAGGCGCCAACGAGCAGGTCGACGCGCGCGCCAACTACTGGCTGCCGGTGGACCAGTACATCGGCGGCATCGAGCACGCGATCCTGCACCTCTTGTACTTCCGCTTCTATCACAAGCTCATGCGCGACGCGGGGCTGGTGCAGTCGGACGAACCGGCCACGAATCTCCTCTGCCAGGGCATGGTGATCGCCGAGACGTTCTACCGCGACAACGCCGACGGCTCGAAGGACTGGATCAATCCCGCCGACGTCGAGATCGAGCGCGACGAGAAGGCGCGCGTGGTCGGCGCCAGGCTCAAGGCCGACGGCCAGAGCGTGCAGATCGGCGGCACCGAGAAGATGTCCAAGTCGAAGAACAACGGCGTGGACCCGCAGAGCATGGTGGACAAGTTCGGCGCCGACACGGTGCGGCTGTTCTCGATGTTCGCCGCGCCGCCGGAGCAGTCGCTGGAGTGGAGCGAGGCGGGCGTGGAGGGCATGGCGCGCTTCCTGCGCCGGTTCTGGCGCGAGGTGACCACGCACGTCGCGCAGCCGGATCATCCGGTGGTCGATCCGTCGGCGCTGGACGCCGGTCAGAAAGCATTGCGCCGCCAGCTGCACGAGACCATCCAGAAGGTCACCGACGACTTCGGCCGGCGCCACGCGTTCAACACCGCCATCGCTGCGCTGATGGAGCTGCTGAACGCGCTGAACAAGTTCACCGACATGAGCGAGCAGGGCCGCGCCGTGCGCCACGAGGCGCTGGAAGCGATGGTGCTGCTGCTCAACCCGGTGACGCCGCACCTGAGCCACGCGCTGTGGCAGGTGCTGGGTCATCCGCAAGCCGTGCTGGAAAACCTGCCGTGGCCGCGCGTGGACGAGGCCGCGCTGGTACGCGACTCGCTCACCCTGGCGGTGCAGGTCAATGGCAAGCTGCGCGCCACCATCGAGGTGGCGGCCGGCGCCTCGAAGGACGAGGCCGAGGCGCTGGCCCGCGCGCATCCGCAGGTACTCGCGTATCTTGACGGCCTGACCGTGCGCAAGGTGATCGTGGTGCCGGGCAAGATCGTCAACATCGTCGCAGGATGAAATCCATGAGCCGCTTCGTGAAGCTGTCGCCCCTGCTGGTCCTCGTCCTGCTGCTGTCGGCGTGCGGATTCCATCTGCGCCAGAGCGTGGCGCTGCCGCCCTCGATGCAGCACGTCCACCTCACCGTGAACAACGGCGGCGACCTGCAGCGCAACCTCGCGCGCGCCTTGCGCAACGCCGGGATCAGCGTCGAAGACGCGTCCGGTCCCGGCGTGGCCGAGCTGACCGTGTCGCAGGCGAGCTTCAGCACCGACACCCTGAGCATCAGCGGCGGCGCGCGCGTCACCGAGTATTCGGTGCACTACCAGGTGCGATTCGGCTTCACCGACGCCACCGGCAAGGTGCTGCTGCCGCCGCAGGACATCCAGATGTCGCGCGAGTACAGCTACGACGCCACCAACACCGTCGGCAACGATGCGCAGGTGGAGGAGATCCAGCGCAGCCTGGTCGACGACATGGTGCAGTCGATCCTGTTCCGCCTGCAGGCCGCGGCCAGACGCGCCGACGCCGCGACCGCCGGCACGCCGTAAGCCATGCCGCTGGC
Source organism: Dyella sp. (assembly GCA_036279335.1). GTDB lineage: Bacteria > Pseudomonadota > Gammaproteobacteria > Xanthomonadales > Rhodanobacteraceae > Dyella_A. Next base: position 1,858 of record DASUJJ010000333.1, on the reverse strand, counting down.
GCCCGCGCAGTGGCAGAAGACGCTGGCCGGCGATCGCCTGCACAGCGTCTACCTGCTGGCCGGTGAGGAGCTGCTGGTGCTGGAGGCCGCCGACGCGCTGCGTGCGCAGGCGCGCCGGCTCGGCTACAGCGAGCGCGAGGTGCTCGAAACCGGGCAGCACTTCGACTGGGACGACCTGGCCCGCTCCGCCGCCGGCATGTCGCTGTTTGCCACCCGTCGCCTGATCGACCTGCGCCTGCCCACCGGCCGCCCCGGCGTCGAGGGCGCCAAGGCGATCAATGCGTTCTGCGAAAACCCGCCGCCCGACGTCACCTTGCTGATCACGGCGATGGACTGGAGCAGCAAGCACGACGGCGCCTGGAGCAAGAAGCTCGACGCCGCCGGCGCCATGGTGGTGTTCAGCGCGCCGCGCCCGCACGAATGGGCCAGCTGGATCGGCGCGCGGCTCGCCTCGCGCGGGCTCAGCGCCACACCCGACGCGGCCGCGCTGCTGGCGCAGCGAGTCGAGGGTAACCTGCTCGCCGCTGCGCAGGAGGTCGACAAGCTGGTCGTGCTGCACGACGGCAAGGGCCGCATCGGCGCCGACGAGATGGAATCTCTGGTCGCCGACAGCGCGCGCTACGACGCGTTCAAGCTCACCGATGCGGCGTTTGCCGGCGACGGCGGTCGCGCGCTGCGCGTGCTGGCCGGCCTGCGCGCGGAAGGCGAGGATCTCATTCCGATGATGGGCTGGGTGGTCAACCAGCTGCAGCTGGCGCTGCGCCTGGCCAACGCGCGCGACTTTGCCGCGCAGGCCAGGGCCGAGCGGCTGTGGCAGTCGCGCGAGCAGCTGTTCCGCCAGGCGCTGCGCCGCGCGCCGCGCGAGCACTGGCTCAAGTGCCTGGCCCGCGCCGCGCGCATCGACCGCATCGCCAAGGGCCGCGAGTCCGGCGACGCCTGGCTGGAGGCGGAGCGGCTGATCGCCGCCATGGCCGAACCGCGAGCGGCCGCCGCGCTGGCATGAAGCCGCTGGCGATCCTCGGCGGCACCTTCGATCCGGTGCACATCGGCCACCTCAGCGCGGCGTGGGAGGCTGCCGAGTTGCTCGATGCCGAGGTGTGCCTGATGCCGGCCAGCGTGCCGCCGCACCGCCCGCCGCCGGTGGCGAGCGCCGACCAGCGTGTGGCACTGCTGCGCGCGGCGCTGTCGGGTCAGTCGCGGATCGGGCTCGATACGCTCGAGCTGGAACGCAGCGGACCTTCCTACAGCGTCGATACGCTCACGGAACTTCGCGTTCGCCACGGCGAGCGCCCGCTGGTGCTGCTGGTCGGTGAGGACGCGTTTGCCGGCCTGAGCTCATGGCACCGGTGGCGTGAGCTGTTCGAACTCGCTCACCTGGGCGTGCTGACTCGGCCCGGCATCGAACCCGCCTGGTCGGCGGAGCTGCGCGAGGTAGTCGAGACCCGGCTCGTTGACGATGCGGCGCAGCTGCACCGCGAGCCGGCAGGACGGGTGATGGCGCTGCCGGTGACGCCGCTGGAGATCTCCGCCACCCGCGTGCGGACGCTGCTCGAAGCCGGGCGCGAGCCGCGTTACCTGCTGCCGGCCGGGGTGTTCGCCACTCCGGCGCTGCTGGATCCGTATCGCAGGCACAAATAATGTAGCTGCGACCGCCGCGTTGCCGGCCACTGCCATGGGAGGGCTGTTCCAGATGACCATCAGACCTCGCCCAGGCTGGCGCAAGCGCCTGCTGCAGGTATTCGGCATGCTGCTGCTGGTCGGGCTGGCGGCGCACCCGGAAATGATTCACCTCGGCGCGCTGCTGGATGCGCTGGGGCTGGATACCGTGGTGCTGTTGCTGGAAGTGCAGGTGCTGGCG
>DASUJJ010000332.1:0-10637 GCA_036279335.1 Dyella sp. | reverse complement strand
AATCGGCTGCCAGAAGCTGGGCCAGCCGGTGCCGGAATCGAACTCGGTGGCCGCATCGAACAGGGCGGTGGCGCAGCCGGCGCAGCGGAACAGCCCCGGTTTGGCAGGCTTCTCGTGGTCACCGCTGAAGGCGCGCTCGGTGCCGTCTTCGCGCATCACATAGTACGCCGCCGGCGACAGTCGCTGGCGCCATTCGGCCTCGCTCAGCACCAGGCGCTTCACCTGGCACGGTCCCAGCGCGCGGCCGTCGTCGGCGAAGCACTGCAGGGTAATCTCCTGCGCCTCGCCCGGCGTGGCGGAGGGGGCGGCGCCGTGGTCGCGGGCAAACAGTCGGGGCACGAACGCCACGCCGCCCAGCGCGGCCAGCGCACCGCCGGCAAGCGTGGCGCGCAGCAGGCGGCGGCGTTCCAGCATCACGAGTTCCTGGGTACGGGACATGCTCGTTTCCTCACGGTCGTTCGGGGGCGCCATTGGGCAAGTTCGGTTCGCCGCCGGCGCGTCGGTGGTTACATGTGTTCTACGGGGTAACCGCGGACGGGGATGCAACGAACCGTGGGGACGCCCGCCACGGAGCGCCGGATGTCCGCTGCCTTGACCAACGCCCTCGCCATGGGCGTAGATGACCACCTCGTTTCGCCCAGGGACGCAGTCCGGCGCGTGGAAGAGCAACCGCTCAGCGACAACCAGCAGGCCGACCTGCGCCGCGCCGCTTGGATGGCGGCCGCGCAGGCGGGCGATCGCGTGGCCTACGAGCGCGTGCTGGGCGAGTCGGTGGGGGTGATCCGCAGCGTGGCGCGCCGCCAGGGCGTCCCGGTGGATCTGCTCGACGACGTGGTGCAGGAAACCCTGATCACCATCCACCGCGTGCGCCACACCTACGACCCGTCGCGCTCCTACCACGCGTGGCTGGCTGCCATCGCGGCCCGGCGCGGCATCGACGCGATGCGCCAGCACGGACGCCGCGATCGGCGCGAACTGCATGAGCCAATGGCGCTGGAAAACCACGCCGACGAGCACGAAGCCAGCGACGCGACTGAGCACGATCAGCGCGCCGCGGCCCTGCGCGAGGCCATCGCCACGCTGCCCGCGGGCCAGCGCGAGGCCGTTGAGCATCTGGGCCTGCGCGAACGCTCGCTGGCCGAAACCGCTTCCCTCACCGGGCGCTCCACGGGTGCCCTGAAGGTGAACCTGCACCGCGCCCTCAAAGCGCTGCGCGGGCGACTGCCTGGAGATTCCTGACGTGGCCGACGTGCCTTCCCACGATTCGCTGATCCGCGCGTTGGGCGCCGAGCTGGCTCCGGTGCGACGCTTGCGCTCGCCGCTGCAGCGGGCCATCGGCTGGACGGCGCTGCTGGCCGCGCTGGCGACGCTGCTTGCGCAGCATTACGGCCTCACGCCCATGCTCACGCGCTGGGCGGGCGCGCCGGATCTGGCCTGGGCCGGCGTGGGCGCGGTGCTCACTGCGGTGGTCGCCGGCTGGGTGGCGTTTTCGCTGGGCGTGCCCGGGCGTTCGGCCCGCCGCGCGTGGCTGGTGCTGCCGCCCGCGCTGCTGTGGATCGGCGCCAGCGGCCTGGGCTGCCTGCGCGAGTGGATTGCGCCGGACACGGCGGTGGCCACGCTGGCGCAGACCCACGGCTGCTTCGAGTTCATCCTGGCCTTCTCGCTGCCGCTGTCGGCACTGATGGTGTGGCTGCTGCGCCGGGCGTATCCGCTGCGGCCGGTGCTCACTGCGTTGGTGATCGGGCTGGCCAGCGCCGCCGCGTCGGCGAGCCTGCTGGAGATCTGCCACGAGTTCGACGCCGCCGCGACCGACCTGGCCATGCACGCGCTGGCGGTCGGCCTGGTGATCGGCGCCAATGCGATGTGCGGCGGACGGCTCTTGCAGCGTCGCTGATGGCTGCGTAACCGGCGGCATGGCGTGCGCGAAAGAGGGAAGTGCGGCGTCGGCCGCACGTCCACTTTCAGGAAAACGTCGCATGAAAAATCTCAGCAAGCTCGCCCTCGGCATCGCCTGCGCCCTGTCCCTGGGCAGCTTCACCACCGCCGCTCTCGCGCAGGATGCCATGGCCCACGGCAGCGGATCGGCGATGAAGGACGACGGCATGAAGCACGATTCGATGAAGCATGACGCCACGCAGCATGACGCCATGAAGGGCGACGCGATGAAGGGCGGCGGCATGAAGCACGACGGCATGAAGCACGATGCGATGAAGTCGGATGACGCGATGAAGGCAGATGACACGAAGGGCGACGGCATGAAAAGCGACCCGATGAAGAGCGGCGGCATGTGATGGCCGGCGGGCTCCGGTGCCGTTGCCGGAGCCCGTTGTCTGCCCGGCATGCTGCATGCACGTTCAGGATCACGGATCTCGCCCGGCGACGGGGTGCCACGGAGGGGCGGTATACTGCGCCCGCGTGATTCCGCGCTGTGATCTGCACCGAGGCTCTCCCTCTTGGCTACCTCTCCCCGCACCGACAAGTCGGTGACCACCTCCACGCTGCGCCAGCACGTCATCAACGCGCTGGAGGAACTCAAGGCCAAGGATGTCCGCGAGATCGACGTCCGCGGTCGCACGTCCATCGCCGACCTGCTGGTGATTGCCTCGGGCACCTCGGCCCGCCACGTCAAATCGATTGCCGATGAAGTGGTGAAGTTTTCCAAGAAGGCCGGCGTGATGCCGCTGGGCGTGGAAGGCGAGCAGGAGGGCGAATGGGTGCTGGTGGATCTGGGCGACGTGATCGTCCACGTCATGCTGCCGCGCATCCGCGAGTTCTACGGCCTGGAACGCCTGTGGACCGTGGGCGACCGCGAACAGGACGCCAGTGCGGTCAGCGCGGGCTAGGCATTTCTCTCCCTTTCCCCGCCGGGGAGAGCAGGCGAGCGTGGCGCCGCGCGCCGCGTCGTTCGATTAAGCCCGCCCACCGATGCGAGCGCGCCTGATCGCCGTGGGTGAACGCATGCCTGGCTGGGTCGCCGAGGGCTTTGCCGAGTACCGCAAGCGGCTCTCGCATGAGCTGCCGCTGGAGCTGATCGAGCTCAAGCCCGGTGCACGCGGCAAGGGACGCGATGACGCGCGGGCCATCCTCGATGAAGGCACCGCGATGCTGGCGGCCATCCCGCGCGATACCCACGTGATCGCCCTCGACGGCCGCGGCAAGAGCTGGTCCAGCGAGGAGCTGGCGGCGCAGCTGGAGCAGTGGCGCATGGCCGGTCGCGATCTGGCGTTTCTGATCGGTGGACCGGACGGCCACGCGCCAGACGTGCTGGCCCGCGCCGAGCAGCGCTGGTCATTGGGGCCGCTCACGCTGCCGCACATGCTGGTGCGGCTGGTGCTGGCCGAGCAGCTGTATCGCGCCACCACCATCGCCGCCGGCCATCCCTACCACCGCGCCTGAGCCGACCCGCCGCCGGGCGCCGCTATGCTGGGCGCTTCGCCGGTCGACGAGTCGCCCATGCCCCTCTCCATCCGCACCGCTGATGTCCACGATCTCCCCGTCCTGGCGCCGTTGTTCGACGGCTATCGCCAGTTCTACGGCCAGGGCGCCGACCTGCCGCGTGCGCATGCCTTTCTGGCCGAACGCTTCGCCCACCACGAGTCGCTGATCCTGCTGGCCGAGCGGGACGGTGAGGCCGTGGGGTTCACCCAGCTCTATCCGCTTTTCTCTTCCGTGCGCACGGCGCGGGTGTATCTGCTCAACGACCTGTTCGTGGCCGCGTCGGCGCGGCGTGGCGGCGTGGCGCGCGCGCTGCTCCTCGCCGCGGCAGAGCAGGCGCGTGCGCTGGGCGCAGCGGGCATGAGCCTGTCCACGGCGCTGGACAACGCGCCCGCGCAGGCGCTGTACGAGTCGCTGGGCTGGGTGCGGGACCGGCAATGCTGCGAGTACAGTCTCGCGCTCTGACCTCGCCGCCTGCGGATCGCACCATGCTCCACCTCGCTTCCCAGTCCCCTCGTCGTCGCCAACTGCTCGAGCAGATCGGCGTGACCTTCCAGGTGATCGATGTGTCGGTGCCGGAGGTGCGCAGCGCCGATGAAGCGCCGCGCCACTACGTCAGCCGCGTGGCGCGCGACAAGGCGCTGGCGGGACTGGCCGCAGCCGGTGAGCCACACGCCGTGGTGCTCGGCAGCGACACCGAGGTGGTGCTGGATGAGGAGGTATTCGGCAAGCCGGCCGATGGCGCCGACGCGGCGGCCATGCTGCGCCGGCTGTCCGGGCGCACGCATGAAGTGATCTCGGCCGTGTGGGCGGTCAGTGACCACCATCAGAACAGCGAAGTCTGCGTATCCCGCGTGCGCTTCGCCACGCTGGACGAAGCCACCATCGCCGCCTACGTCGCGACTGGTGAGCCATTCGGCAAGGCCGGTGCCTACGCCATCCAGGGCCGCGGCGGCGTGCTCGTCGAGCACCTGGAGGGAAGCTATTCGGGCGTCATGGGTCTGCCGGTGTTCGAGACCGCGCGACTGCTGGCACGGTTCGAGCAGCGGCGCCGCTGAGTTCCGACGCCGAAGCGTCAGCCCGGCGGATGCATCACCACGAACCAGCCCGCCACCGCGAGCAGGTTGTTGACGCCGTGGGCCATTACCGCCGGCCACAGCGAGCCGGATGCGAGGCGCAGCCACGCGCAGCCCAGCCCGAGCAGGGCGAGCGCGGGTACGGCGGACCAGTTCCACGCCATGTCAGGCAGGTGCACCATGCCGAACAGCAGCGCGCTCACGCCCATCGCCAGCGCCAGACGCGTGCGGCCGACGGCGGGGAACCTCGCCTGGCGCTGATGGCGAAATCCGAGCAGCGAGGAAAACAGCACGCCGCGAAACAGGGTTTCCTCCACCAGTGGCGCCAGCGTGACCGCCAACAGTGCCAGCACCACGCGCCCGCCGACCGAGGCGTTGTGCCCCATCTGCGCGATGCTCTGGGTCACCGGGTGACTGCCCGCCAGCCAATGGGTGAGCATGCCGCCGATCATCGGCACCGCCACGCCCAGCGCCAGCGCGGCGGCGTAGAACGCGTAGCTGGAACTGGGCGCGAAGCCGAAGCCCTGCCACGCCGGTGCCAGTCGCCACTGCCGCGGCCAGCGGCGACGCGCGATCCACAGCGTGATCGACGCGGCAATCAGCAAGGTGACGGCCGTAACGCCGGTGAGCAGGTCCGGATCGCTCATGGCCGCCTTCAGCGCATGCATCGTGGTGTCACCGGCTGCCTTTGCACTGCCGTGTGCCAGGCCCACGCGCAGCCCCACCACCAGTCCGACCAGCGCACCGACCAGCACGCCGACCGCCAGCTGGATGACGAAATACAGCGCCAGCAGGCCGATCGCCTCGCCGATGCCGGGTGCGCGCACCGGCGCGGGCAGGGCGGGCGGTGCAGGCGGCGGGGCGGCGAACACATCGGTGGCGGCATTCACGAGCGGCAGAGTCCTTTTCGGCAAGTCTCGGGCCGACGCTAGCGGCAGGCGTCGGCCCGGCGCAATCCCTGCCATCGGTCACGGAGTCGCAGGGTGGGCGCAAGCCTGCTTGTATAGTTCCTTGTCACCGAACGGAGGAAACGCGCGCCGAGGCGCCGCCCATGTTTGCATTCGAATGGATTGCCGACCCCACTGCCTGGGTCGGGCTCCTCACCCTGGTGGTGCTGGAGATCGTGCTGGGCATCGACAACCTGGTGTTTGTCGCGATCCTCGCCGACAAGCTGCCCCCCGGCCTGCGTGATCGCGCCCGCATCAGCGGCCTGGCGATCGCCCTGCTGATGCGGTTGATCCTGCTTGGCGCGATGAGCTGGCTGGTCAAGCTCACCGCGCCCATCGTGCAATGGCAGGGTTTCTCGCTGTCGTGGCGCGACATCATCCTGCTGCTGGGCGGCGCATTCCTGCTGTTCAAGGCCACGCTGGAACTGCACGAGCGGCTGGAGGCGGCGGACATCGACGAGGGCAGCGCACGCGTGCCGGCGAAGTTCTGGCTGGTGGTGGCGCAGATCGTGGTGCTGGACGCGGTGTTCTCGCTGGACTCGGTGATCACCGCCGTGGGCATGGTCGACTACCTGTCGGTGATGATGATCGCGGTGGTCGCCGCGATGGTGCTGATGATCAGCGCCAGCAAGCCGCTGACCGCCTTCGTCAACGCGCGGCCCACGGTGATCATCCTGTGCCTGTCGTTCCTGCTGATGATCGGCTTCAGCCTGGTCGCCGAAGGGTTTGGCTTCCACATTCCGAAGGGCTATCTGTACGCGGCGATCGGCTTCTCGATCATGATCGAGGTGTTCAACCAGACCATGCGCCGCAACCGCCAGCGCAGCCTGCTGGGCAGCGCGCGGCACCTGCGCGACCGCACCGCCCAGGCGGTGCTGCGCCTGCTCGGCGCAGGCGGGGTGGAAGACGACGGCGAGCCGGCCAAGCCGTCGACCGGAACGGACGAGGAAGCGCCCACGCTGTCGGTATTCGGCAAGGACGAGCTGGCGATGGTGCAGGGGGTGCTGGATCTGGCCCAGCGCCCGGTGCGCTCGATCATGACGCCGCGCCCGGAGATCCGCTGGATCGATCCGCGTGACGACCTACCCACCGTGCGCCGCGAGCTGGCGGAGGCCGGCCACGGCTGGCTGCCGCTGGCGCACGACGATCTCGACGAGCTGATCGGCGTGGCTTCCACCCGCGACCTGATCGGCAGCCTGCTCGACCACGGTCGCATCGCGCTGGAGCATGTCGTGCGCAAGCCGCTGATGGTGCTCGAGTCGCTGAGCGTGCTGCGGCTGATCGACGAGTTTCGCCGCGCGCCACTGCAGGTGGCGCTGGTGGTGGACGAGTACGGCAGCCTGCTCGGGCTGGTCACGCCCAGCGACGTGCTGGAGGTGATCGCCGGCGAATTTCCCGATGCGCTGGGCAGCGACCCTTCCGCCAGCCAGGAGGAGGACGGCGCATGGCTGTTCGATGCCAGCCTCGACGTGCGCCGCGCCGAGCAACTGCTCGGCCAACGCCTGCACGTGGACGACAGCTTCTCCACCCTGGCCGGCCTGGTGCTGCAGCAGCTCGGGCGCTTTCCCCAGGTGGGCGACGGCGTGGTCGCCGACGGCTGGCGCTTCGAGGTGATCGCGATGGACGGCGCCCGCATCGACCGCCTGCGCGTGGCGCCGGCTGCCGCGGCCGGCTGAGCGACGCTCAGCTCACCAGCAAGGCGCGCCCCACACCGATCGCCGCCAGCACCAGCACTGCCAGCCACGCCAGCATGCCGACCAGGAAACCGCCGCCGCGCCTGGCCGGATCGGCCAGGTAGGCGGCGAAGTACCAGACGCGGCCGAGGATCCACACCAGCCCGGCGATGCCGGCCCAGCCGGCGAAGCCGTGCGTGGCCGCCAGCCACAGCGTGGGCAGGAACAGCACGGTCTGCTCGATGGTGTTCATCTGCACGCGGTAGGCACGCTCGAAACCCTCGTGGCCGCTGGTGGCCGGCGCCTTGATGCCGTACTTGCCGCGGGCGCGGCCTACCGCGAACACGGTGGCGACCAGCAGCAGCACGTTGAGCAGGGTGACCAGGGCGGGCAATTGCTGGAGCATCGTGAATCCTTCGGAAGTCGGTGGCACAGGCGCCGGGTGCCGATCGTGGCAGGAGCCGAGGCAAGGCGCTATCGTCGCGCGGATGCGCCAACGGCGGCGCGGGAGAACGAATCATGCGTTGGCAGAAAGGGCGTCGCAGCGACAACGTGGTTTTCGACAGCGGCAGCAGCGGCGGCGGTTCGCGCTTCGGCGGCGGCCGCGGGCTGGGGCTGGGCGGCATCGTGATCCTGGCCATCCTCGGGCTGGTGTTCTTCAAGGACCCCACCGCCCTGCTCAACCAGGTCGACACCGGCGGCGGCACCGCGGTCCCGGCGACCACGCCGGCCAATCCCAACGATCCGCAGGTGGATTTCGTGCGCGCGATCCTGGGCGACACCGAGGACGAGTGGGCACAGATCTTCGCCCGGCAGGGTCGCCAGTACGAGCAGCCCCAGCTCACGCTGTTTTCCGGCCGGGTGAATACCGCCTGCGGCGCGGCGACGGCGGCGGTGGGGCCGTTCTACTGCCCGGGCGATCGCCATGTGTACCTCGACCTGGCGTTCTTCCAGGAGCTGCAGGACCGCTTCCACACCACCGGCGATTTCGCCCGTGCCTACGTGATCGCCCACGAGGTGGGCCATCACGTGCAGAACCTGCTGGGCGTGTTCGACCAGGTGGATGCCGCGCGCCGCCGGGGCGCCACCCTGCAGGGCGCCAATGGCCTGTCGGTAAAGCAGGAACTGCAGGCTGACTGCCTCGCCGGCGTGTGGGCCCACGCGGCCGAGCAGCGCAACCAGTGGCTGGATCCGGGCGACCTGGAAGCGGCGCTCAACGCGGCCAGCCAGATCGGCGACGACACCCTGCAGCGTGAGTCGCGTGGCGACGTGATGCCCGACTCGTTCACCCACGGCACCTCGGTGCAGCGCGTGCACTGGTTCAAGGCCGGCTTCGACAGCGGCGACATCGGCCAGTGCAACACCTTCGCCGGGCCACTTTGAGGAAGACGACGCGATGTCGAGCATGGCAGCAGGTATTCCAATCGGTTTGGCGATGGGCATGGGCACCGGCATTGCCATCGGCATGGGCACCGGCATGCAAAGCGGCCGGCGCCAGGCCAGCAAGGACGTGGCCGCGTGGCTGCAGCAGCAAGGCATCGTGCTGACCGGGCCGGATGGCGTCGCGGTGGATGCGCAGGCGCTGCTGGCGGTAGTGAGCGGCACGTCTGGAAAGTCCGGCAAGTCGCGCAACCGGGGCAACCGCGGCTGAATGTCGTGGCCGGTGGTCGGGTGATGGCACGCTCGACGGGGGCTGTCCCACTCTAGAATCCGCGCGCTGCGCGCCTCGGGGTACGCCACTGCCCAGACCCACTCATGCTGCATCCCTGCCTGCGCTGCGGCGCGTGCTGTGCCTATTTCCGCGTGGCCTTTCACTGGTCCGAGGCCGAATCGTTCCTGGGCGGCAGCGTGCCGGCCGAGCTCACCGCCAGGCTCGATCACCATCGCGTGTTGATGCGCGGCACCGAGTGCAAACCGGTGCGCTGCGTGGCGCTGCAGGGCGAGGTCGGGGTGCAGGCATGTTGCGGCATCTACGCCCAGCGCCCGTCGGTGTGTCGCGAGGTAGCGCCCTCGTGGGAAGCGGGCAAAGCCAGCGCGCAGTGCGACAAGGCGCGACTGGCGCACGGCCTGCCGCTGCTTACGCCGCAGGACTGGATCGATCCCTCGGGCGCAGGTGCGCCGCCGCTGCCGCAGAGCGCCTGAGCGCACCTGGGTGGCGTCCCGCGGCGGCCTGCGTTGCGAAGTGCATCCGGGCAGCTTGCTGAAGTCCCAGCGCATGAAGCGTGCTGGCCCGCTCTGCGGGTTGTTCGCCACGCTGCTCGTCGTGTTGCCTGCCGCGGCAACGCTGCAGCCAAGGGTGCGCAAGGCACGCGATGCCTGGCTTGCGCCGCAAGGATTACATTTGTAATCTCCATGAGGCTGGCGCCGTAATGCTCAGGGAGCGTGTGATGAGTGATGTATCTGCAGGCAGGAACGCCCATCCGGGCACATCGGCGCGATGGGCGCGATGCTCGATCACCCTGGCCCTTGTCGTGGCCGGGCTGGCCGGCTGTGCCCATGATCGCGTGCGCGCGCCGGAGCGACCCGCCAACCAGGGCGACGCCTCATGGCACGCGGTGGAAAGCCCGGACACCGCGCACTACCAGCTGGCGCTGGGCCAGGTGTCCAGCGGCGGCGCCGCGTTCAAGCGGGTGACGCCGGTGTATCCCGCCGCGCAGCTGGCCGCGTGTCCGCCCGCGGTGGACATCACCGCAAAGCTGATCGTTGACACGGCCGGCCGGGTGACCGAGGTGCGCCCAGCCGATGCCGCCTCGGCGACGCCGGCCATGGAGCCGTATCTCGACGCCACGCGAAAGGCGGCGCTGCAGTGGCAGTTCAATCCGCTGCAGATCAACCACTGGTCGGCCGATGCCAACGGCGAGAGCCACGTGGTGGACAGCCAGACGCTGCCTTTCAGCCGCGACTACGCGTTTCGCTTCACCTGCCACGCCGGCCAGGCGACGGTGAGCGCCGGCGATGCCGCACCGGACGGTGGTCAAGCCGCGCCGTCGAAACGGTAGATGTCCATCGCCAGGATGCCCAGGTCGATGCCGGCATCGAGCCGCTGCGCACGCGCGCCGTCGCCCGCCGCGCCCAGCGCCACGAATAGCGGCAGCAGGTGCTCGTCGGTGGGGTGCGCGCGCTCGGCGAACGGCGCTTGCCGGCGGTAGTCGAGCAGGGCGTCGGTATCGCCGGCGGCCAGGCGATCCTCGATCCAGCGGATGAAGGGCTGCACGTACGGCGCCTCGCGCTCGGCGCTGTAGCCGGCGGCCAGGTCGTGCAGGTTGTGGGTGATCGAGCCGGAGCCGATCACCAGCACGCCCTCCTCGCGCAACGGCGCCAGCGCGCGACCCACCGCCAGCTGGTGCGCGGGGCCGCCGTGCGGCTGGATCGACAGCGGCACCACCGCGATGTCGGCATCGGGATACATCAATCGCAGTGGTACCCACACGCCGTGGTCGAGCCCGCGCGATGGATCGATGGCGGCGGGTAGGCCGGCATCACCGAGCAGGCGGGCGATCTGCGAG
>DASUJJ010000331.1:0-8625 GCA_036279335.1 Dyella sp. | reverse complement strand
CTCAATCTCGCCGTCCTGCTGGACATGGCCAACGTGTCCAAGCTCGGCCCCAAGAGCACGCAGCTGCGGGCCGGGCAATACGCCACGCTCGAGGTGCTGGCGAAGGCCGGCTCGGCGCACTGGATCGTCGCCGGCGTGCCGCAGGCCGCGGCGATCAACCTCGAGGCGCTGCTCGCCGACGATGCGCGTCGAACCGAACTGGAGCGTACCGAGCAGGCGATGGCCACGCTGCTTGCCGCGTTGCCGGCCAGGACCGCTGCAACGACGGCGCCGCTGGAGGGGCAAACCATCGTGCTCACCGGCACGCTGCAGTCGCTCAGCCGCGACGAGGCGAAGGATCAGCTGGAAGCACTGGGCGCCAAGGTGTCCGGTTCCGTGTCGAAAAAGACCAGCTTCGTGGTCGCCGGCGAAGCAGCCGGTTCCAAGCTCGACAAGGCGCAGGAGCTGGGCGTACCGGTGTGGGACGAGGCGCAGTTGCTGGCGCTGTTGGCCAAACATGAAGGGTGATGTCGTGAGCGAAAAGCGCCCCCTCACCCCAACCCTCTCCCCCGGCGATGCCGGGGGAGAGGGGGTAACGGCGTGCGGGCTCTGGCCCCACGGTCTTGCAGGATTAACGGCGTGTCAGCTTCTGGCTCCCTTTCCCTTGGCACAGCCGGGGGAGAGAGCCTGCCCTCGACTCGATCGGGGGGCTGGGGTGAGGGGGGCTCTTTAGCTCATGGAACGCGCCAAGAAACTCCGCCGCCACCAGACCGACGCCGAGCGCAAGCTGTGGTCACGCCTGCGTGCCGCCCAGCTCGGCGTGAAGTTCCGTCGGCAGCACCCGGTAGCCGGCTATTACGCGGACTTCTGCTGCGTCGAACACTTGCTGATCGTGGAGCTGGATGGCAGCCAGCACGACGAACATGTCGATGCAAAGCGCACTGCCGATCTGGAGCAGGCAGGCTTTCGCGTGCTGCGGTTCTGGAATGACGAGGTGTTGCTGCGCACGGAAGATGTGCTGGAGGAGATCGTGCGTGTGCTCAAACAAGAGCGGCCGCCTCACCCCAACTCCCCGATCGGGTCGAGGGCAGGCCATCTCCCCCGACGCAGTCGGCGGAGCGGGAACCAAAGGCTCGCCGGCTCAAACTCCCTCGCCCCCGGCAGGGCCGGGGGAGAGGGTTGGGGTGAGGGGGCGCCTTTCGTCTTTTCAGCGAACCAGCCCCACGCCGCGCTTCACCTGCGCGCCACCCTCAACCGCCTCGTTCGTACCTTCTTCGACACCCGCCACGTGCTCGAAGTGGAAACCCCGATCCTCTCCGCCGCCGGCAACACCGATCCCAACATCGAGAGCTTCGTCACCCGCTTCACCGGCCACGTCGACGCCGGTGCCCCGCAGCGCTGGATGCGCACCTCGCCTGAATTCCCGCTCAAGCGCCTGCTCGCCGCCGGTGTGGGCGACTGTTACGAGCTGGGCCGCGTGTTCCGCAACGGCGAAGCCGGGGGCCGCCACAATCCCGAGTTCACCATGCTGGAGTGGTACCGCGTCGGCTGGGACCATCACCGGCTGATGGAGGAAACCGTGGAGCTGGTGCAGCAGGCGCTGGCGATGGTGGGGCTGCGTGCGGAGGTGGTGATCAGCGGCTATCGGCAGCTGTTCCTGGACGAGCTCGGCATCGATCCGCTGCACGATCCGCTGGAAACCCTGCAGGCGCCGCTGAGTGAGTACGGCATTGATGCGGCCGGGCTGGAGCGCGATGACTGGCTGGACCTGCTGATCACGCACAAGCTGCAGCCGGCGTTCCCGCGCGACCGCATCACGGTGATCCACGACTACCCGGCCAGCCAGTGCGCGCTGGCGCGCATTCGTCCCGGCGAGCCGCCGCTGGCGGAGCGCTTCGAGCTGTATCTGGGCCGCTACGAGCTGGCCAACGGCTACCACGAGTTGAACGACGCGGCGGAACAGGCGGCCCGATTCAAGCGCGACAACGACAGGCGCCGGGCCCGCGGCCTGACCGAAGTGCCCGTCGACGCCCGCCTGCTCGGCGTGCTCGATGCGATGCCCGATTGTGCCGGGGTGGCGCTGGGCATCGAGCGTTTGCTGATGTGCCTGGCCGACACCGATGCCATCGCCGACGTGCTGGCGTTTCCATTCGCCGCTGCGTAGGGGCATCCCCTCCCATCGTCGTGGGGTAGGCCGGTTCCTGAAGCGGTGCACATGGCATGACGGATGGTCGGCGGTTGTGGTTCAGAGACGGGTACCGCAGACACGCATCAGCGCGTAGTCGATCAGCGCAGGCATCGGCTATCGTGACCGCCTTTTCACAGCCACTGCGATGCGCATGTCCGATATCTCTACCGCGGAATCGTCTCCCATCGATCGCCTGCGGCCCGGCGACCTGCGCACCCTGGGATTGGCGGCGTTGGGTGGCGCGCTCGAGTTCTACGACTTCGTGGTGTTCGTGTTTCTCACGGTGCCCTTGAGCGAACTGTTCTTCCCCAAGGGCACCACGCCGTGGCTGGCGCAGTTGCAGGTATTCGGCATCTTCGCGGCGGGTTACCTGGCGCGGCCGCTGGGGGGCATCGTGATGGCCCATTACGGCGACCTGCTGGGGCGCAAGCGGATGTTCACGCTCAGCGTGTTCCTGATGGCGCTGCCCACGCTGGCGATTGGCCTGCTGCCGGTGTACGCGCAGATCGGTGCGCTGGCGCCGGTGCTGTTGCTGGCGTTGCGCGTGCTGCAGGGCGTTGCGGTGGGTGGTGAGGTGCCGGGCGCGTGGGTGTTCGTGGCCGAGCATGTGCCCGCACGCCGCGTGGGCATCGCCTGCGCCAGCCTCACCAGCGGACTCACGGTGGGTATTCTCATTGGCTCGCTGCTCACGGCAGCGATCCACGAGCGGATGACGCCCGCGCAGCTGCTCGACTACGGCTGGCGTCTGCCGTTCCTGGCCGGCGGCGTGTTCGGGTTTATCGCGGTGTGGCTGCGCCGCTGGTTGCGCGAGACGCCGGTGTTCGAGGCGATGCAGGCGCGCCGCGCGCTGGCCGACGAGCTGCCGCTCAAACGCGTGCTGCGCGAACACCGCGGCGCGGTGCTGCGCTCGATGGCAGTGACCTGGACGCTCACCGCGGCGATCGTGGTGGTGATCCTGATGACGCCGACGCTGGTGCAATCGGTGTTCCATTTGCCAGCGGCCACGGCGTTCCTTGGCAATAGCCTCGCCTCGTTCGCGCTGGCGGTGGGTTGCCTGGCGTTCGGTGCGGCGGCCGATCGCTTCGGTATGGCCCGCGCGCTGGCCGTCGGTGCCGTGCTGATGACGCTGGCGACCTGTGCGCTCTACCTCGACCTGCAGCGCGGCGCAGCGCATTTCCTGCCGCTCTACACGCTGGCCGGCTTCACCGTGGGCGTGGTGGGCGTGGTGCCCACGGTGATGGTGAACGCGTTTCCGCCGGCGGTGCGCTTCAGCGGGCTGTCGTTCTCCTACAACGTCGCTTACGCCGTGTTCGGCGGCATCACGCCGCCGCTGATCGGTGCGCTGGTGAGGGTGTTCGGGTCACTGGCGCCGGCGTATTACGTGGCGTTGGCTGCGCTGGCGGCCGTGGTGGTGGCTGTCGGTCTGCGGGGTGGTGGCCGGATTGCGGATAAACGTCGGCGCTGAAGCCCCTCCCACAATGTCAGCAGACGCCGCGCATGGGTAGGAGCGCACCCTGTGCGCGAATGCTCTTGGCTCCGATACGTGAAGTGCGTTCGCGCACACGGTGCGCTCCTACCCAGGGCTAGAACTCCAGCTCCTGCGCCGCGCACAGGTAGTCGTTGAGTGGGGCGAGGTGGCGATAGATGTCCACCAGCGTGGGCAGCAGCTGGGGCGAGCAGGCAAGGGTCTCGTCGAAGCCCTGGCCGGCGGCGAAGTCCTTGCGCTTGAGGTCGTCGATCAGCTCGTGCGCGGGGTCGAAACCGCGCGGAGGGCGGCTCAGCGATTCGCCCCAGAACTGGAAGCGCTCACGAAACGCCTTGCCCTGCGTGGCCTTCTTCCACGCCGCCGGATTGTCGGCGAGGAAGCCGCGGATGCGCTTGAGGTCGTCCGGCTCCGGATGCCACATGCCGCCGCCGGCAAAGCAGTCGCCGGGCTGGATGTGCACGTAGAACGACGGCGCGGCGATCTCGTGCCGGCGCTCGTGGAAGAAGCGCGCGCCCTGCCACGGCTTGTACGGCAACTTGTTGTGGGAGAAGCGCGTGTCGCGATGGATGCGGAACAGCGAGCCGCCGTTCTTGCGCGCGTCCGCGCGGTAGTGCGGGCTGATCTTGGCCAGCGGCGCCTGCATGTCGGCGATCAGGGCGAGGAACGGTTCGCGCACGTGCCGCTCATAGTCGGCCTTGTGGTCGAGGAACCATTCGCGGCTGTTGTGGCGATCGAGCGCGGTGAGAAAGCGGAAGGTGGCGGGCGAGAAATAGGTGGCGGGCATCGTCGGTGGCGTCAGGCGAGGGGCGTGATTTCATCGGCCAGCTCGCGGCCCCAGGCGGCGAGCTGGTCGAACAGGGCGTGATGGTGGGCGAGTGACGGGTCGTCGCTCAGCTGCGCAAGATGCGCGGCGTATTCGTCCAGGGTGAGGCCGGTGAGCGGCGTCGAGCGGGTCAGCCGGTCGCGGCGGAACGCATCCCAGCGCGCGCGCTCGTCGGCGCCGAGCGTATGCGGCCAGTTGCGTGCCCGGTAGCGGAACAGCAGCTCGGCATAGCGCGGGTCGCGGAAGGCGAACGCGCGCGTCGCCAGCTGCTCGGGCGGCGTGCCGCGAACCTCGGCCAGCAGGCGCTTGTCGGCATCGGGCAAAAAGCCGTCGTAGAGCGCCAGCTCGGGGTCTTCCGCCGCCGGCATCGCCGCGGCCTGCTTGAACAGACGCTGCACTTTCTCGCGTACGCCTGCGGCGGCGCGCAGCGTGTCGGCGTGGGCCAGGCAGCGTTCGGGATCGAGCTGCAGGCGCTCGAGGTCCGCCCCCTTGAGCACCGACAGCGGCGCCAGCGCCGGTGCGCGGTTCGCGCGCACGGTGCGCAGCGCGATGCGCTCGACGCCCTCGGGCAAGTCGGCGCGGGAGGTGAACACGCGATCGGCGATGTCCTCCGCGTCCAGCGCGATCAGCTCGGCCGGGTCGAAGCGCAGGTCGTAGACGATCACCTCGCCGGGCCGCGCCGGATGCAGCGCCAGCGGTACGATCAGGGTCAGGCAATGCTGGCTGGCCGGGTAGCGCGAGGACACGTGCACCAGCGGCGTCATCCCCGCCACGTCCAGCTGCTCGAACACGCGCTGCTTGCGGCGCAGGCCGAAGTGCCAGTCCCACAGACGCGGCTGGCGCACGCGGATCAGCCGCGCCAGGTCGATCAGCGCGTGCACATCGGAGAGGGCATCGTGCGCGCGCTCCTGCTGCAGGCCGTTGGCTTTGGCCAAGTGTTCGAGCTTGAAGCTGGGCGAGCCGTCTTCGCGAGTGGGCCAGTGGATGCCCTCGGGGCGCAGCGCCTCGCACATGCGAACCAGGTCGATCAGGTCCCAGCGCGAGTTGCCGTGCTCCCACTCGCGGCCGTAGGGATCGAAGAAATTGCGGTACAGCAGCTGACGGGTGAACTCGTCGTCGAAGCGCAGCGAGTTGTAGCCCACGCCGCAGGTGCCCGGTTCGGCCAGCTGCTCGTGCACGCGGGCGGCGAATTCGGCCTCGATCACGCCCTGGCGCTCGGCCTGCTGCGGCGTGATGCCGGTGATCATGCAGGCCTCCGGATGCGGCAGCGCGTCGCGCGGTGGCTTGCCGAAGAACATCACCGGCTCGCCCACGATCTCCAGTTCCATCGTGGTGCGGATGCCGGCGAACTGCACCGGCCGATCGCGCCGGCTGTCCGCGCCGAAGGTTTCGTAGTCGTGCCAGAAGAAGGTCTGCATCCGCGGATGATCGCATGCAGGCCGGCCGCAGACATGGCTGCTGCTAAACTCTCGCAGCCCAGGAGGACGCATGAGCCAAGCCAACGAAAACCATCTGATCTGGATCGATCTGGAGATGACCGGCCTCGACACGGATGCCGATTCCATCCTGGAAATCGCCACCATCGTTACCGACAAGGATCTGAACGTGCTGGCCGAAGGGCCCGTGTTCGCGATCCGCCACGAGCTGGATCGGCTGGAGTCGATGGACAGCTGGAACCGCAACCAGCACAACCGCTCGGGGCTGTGGCAGCGCGTGCTCGATTCGACCACTGACCACGCCCAGGCGGAACGGGCGACGGTGGACTTTCTCAAGGCCTGGGTGCCACCGGGCAAGTCACCGATGTGCGGCAACTCGATCTGCCAGGATCGCCGCTTCATGCATCGGCAGATGCCGCAGTTGGAGCGCTACTTCCACTACCGCAACCTCGACGTGTCCACGCTCAAGGAGCTGGCGCGCCGCTGGGCGCCGCAAGTGGCCAAGGGTTTCAGCAAGGAGTCGGCGCACACCGCGCTGTCGGACATCCGTGATTCGGTCGACGAGCTGCGCTACTACCGCCAGCACATGGGCGCGCTGGGCGGGCTGGGCTGAGGCGCCGCCGATGTCCGCTGCCGACCTGTTCGCCACCGTGCTCGACTGCAACGGCCGATCGCTGAGGCTGGATCGCCCGCGCGTGGTGGGCATCCTCAACGTCACACCGGACTCGTTCTCCGATGGCGCCCTGTACGCCGATCTCGACGCAGCCGTAGCGCACGGCCTGGCGATGGTGGAGCAGGGCGCAGACATGCTGGATGTGGGCGGTGAATCCACCCGCCCTGGCGCCGCCGACGTGCCGCTTGACGAAGAGCTGGCGCGGGTGATTCCGGTGATCGAGGCGCTGGTGGCGCGCTGCGCTGTGCCGATCTCCATCGACACCTCCAAGCCCGAGGTGATGCGTGCGGCGGTGGCGGCGGGCGCTGGCATGATCAACGACGTTTACGCGCTGCGCCGAGAGGGCGCGCTCGACGCCGCCGCCTCGCTCGGCGTGCCGGTGTGCCTGATGCACATGCAGGGCGAGCCGCGCGGCATGCAGGAAGATCCGCACTACGACGACGTGGTCGGCGAGGTGCACCGCTTTCTCACCGACCGGCTGTTCGCCTGCGAACTGGCCGGCATGGACCGGCGCAAGGTGCTGGTCGATCCGGGCTTCGGCTTCGGCAAGACGCTGGAGCACAACCTCGCGCTGCTGCGGGAATTGCGCCGCTTTGCGGAGCTGGGTGCGGGCGTGTACGCGGGGCTGTCGCGCAAGTCGATGATCGGCGCGATCACCGGCCGCAGCGTCCCGGCCGAGCGCTCTGCCGGCTCGGTGGCCGCTGCGCTCATCGCCGTGCAGCAGGGCGCGAAGCTGGTGCGTGTGCACGATGTCCAAGCCACCGTCGATGCGCTGGCGGTATGGCATGCGGTCGATGCGCAGCGCCCGGCAACGCGACGCGAGCCCGCCGCCCCTGCGGCCCCGCGCTGGCCCGACGACGAATGATTCGCCGAAGCCGCCGCGGCGCGGCTTCGTCTTCAACCAAGGACTGATCCATGACCCAACGCAATTACTTCGGCACCGATGGCATCCGCGGCCGTGCCGGCGAGTGGCCGATCAGCGCGGATTTCATGCTGCGGCTGGGACGCGCAGCGGGCGCCGTGTTGGCTGGGCAGGGAAGCAGCGGCAAGCATCCCTCGGTGGTGATCGGCAAGGACACGCGCATTTCCGGCTACATGTTCGAGTCGGCGCTGGAGGCCGGGCTGGTCGCCGCTGGAGTCGACGTCAAGCTGCTCGGGCCGATCCCGACTCCCGCGGTGGCCTTTCTCACCCGCTCGCTGCGCGCCGATGCCGGCATCGTGATCAGCGCCTCGCACAATCCGTACGAGGACAACGGCATCAAGTTCTTCTCCGCCAGCGGCGAGAAGCTGTCTGACGACATCGAGCTGGCGATCGAGGCCGAGCTCGAGCGCGACTTCGTCACCGTGCCGTCCGAACGCCTGGGCAAGGCGAGCCGCATCGACAACGCGGTGGCCCGCTATGCCGAGTCGTGCAAGGCGACGGTGCCGGAGGATTTCAGCCTGCACGGCATGAAGATCGTGCTGGACTGCGCGCACGGCGCGACCTACCAGGTGGCACCGAAAGTCTTCGCCGAGATGGGTGCCGACGTGAGTGCCATCGGAGACGCGCCGGATGGCTTCAACATCAACCGCGGCGTGGGGTCGACCCATCCCGAGGCGCTGCAGAAGGCGGTGATCGAGCGCGGTGCCGACATCGGCATTGCCTTCGACGGCGACGGCGATCGCGTGCTGCTGGTGGACCGCTACGGCGTGCTCGCCGACGGCGACGACATCCTCTACGTGTTGGCGTGCAGCTGGCGCGCGCGCGGTCTGCTCAAGGGGCCGGTGGTCGGCACCTTGATGAGCAATTTCGGCCTGCAGCAGGCGCTGGCGGCGCTGGACGTGCCGTTGCTGCGCGCCAACGTGGGCGATCGTTTCGTGCTGCAGCAGCTGCGTGAGCACGATGGCGTGCTGGGCGGCGAAACCTCCGGCCACATCCTGTGCCTGGACCGCGCCACCACGGGCGACGGCATCGTCGCCGCGCTGGCGGTGCTCGAGGCACTGGCCGGCGATGGGCAGGATCTCGCCGAAGCGCGTCGCGGTCTGCTCAAGCTGCCGCAG
>DASUJJ010000330.1:0-2132 GCA_036279335.1 Dyella sp. | reverse complement strand
ACGGTGCATGCAGCAGCTTCTTCATCGGCTGCACCTTGCCCATGCCGGTGAGCTGGCCGAACAGCTTGTGCACGTCCTCGCACAGCACCGGGTCGGAGGTGAGCAGGCTGTAGTCGGTGTAGATGCGCGCGTTGCCGGTGTGGTAGTTGCCGGTGCCCAGGTGGGCGTAGCGCACCAGCTCGCGCCCCTCGCGACGCTGGATCAGCATCAGCTTGGCGTGGGTCTTCACCCCCACCACGCCGTAGATCACCACCGCGCCGGCCTGCTGCAGGCGCGAGGCGAGGGTGAGGTTGGATTCCTCGTCGAAGCGAGCGCGCAGCTCGATCACCGCGGTGACCTCCTTGCCGGCGCGCGCCGCATCCACCAGCGCATCGACGATTTCGGAGGTGGCGCCGCTGCGGTAAAGGGTCTGCTTGATCGCCAGCACCGCGGGATCCTTGGCCGCCTGGCGCAGCATGTCGACCACCGGAGTGAACGACTCGTACGGATGCATCAGCAGCACGTCCTGGCGGCGCAGGCTGGCGAAGATGTCGTCGGACTTCTTCAGCTGCTTGGGAGTCGCGGGCGTGAACGGCTGGAACTGCAGCTGCGGGAAGCCGGCCTTGCTCGCCACGCCGAACAGGCGCGACAGGTTCACCGCGCCATTGACCTCATACAGCTCGGCGGCGGTGAGCCCGAACTGCTTGAGCAGGTATTCGATCAGCAGTTTGGGACAGTTGTCGGCCACCTCCAGCCGCACCGCGTCGCCGAAGCGGCGGGTGTACAGGCCGCCGCGCAGCGCGCGCGCCAGGTCGTCCACGTCCTCGGGGTCGATGGTGAGGTCGGCATTGCGGGTCAGCCGGAACTGGTAGCAGCCGTGCACCTGCATGCCGGGAAACAGCTCGTCGACGTGGGCGTGGATCACCGACGACAGCAGCACCTGGTTTTCGCCGCCGTCGCAGACGTCGTCGGGCAGGCGCATCAGCCGCGGCAGCACGCGCGGCGCCGGCACGATGGCCAGGCCCGAATCGCGGCCGAACGCATCCACCCCCTCCAGCTGCACGATGAAGTTGAGGCTCTTGTTCACCAGCAGCGGAAACGGGTGGGTGGGATCGAGTCCGATCGGCGTGATCAGCGGCGCCACCTCATGGCGGAAGTAGCGACGCACCCACTGCTTCTGCTTCAGCGTCCACTCGTTGCGGCGAATGATGCGGATACCCTGCGCCGCCAGGGCCGGCAGAATGCGCTCGTTGAGGATCGCGTACTGGCGCTCGATCTGCTGATGGGCCACCTCGCTGATCATCGCCAGCGCCTGCTTCGGCGCAATCCCGTCCGGCCCGACCAGCTCGTGGTCGAAGGCGATCTGGTCCTTCAGGTCGGCCACGCGGATCTCGAAGAACTCGTCCATGTTGCTGGAGAAGATCAGCAGGAACTTCAGCCGTTCCTGCAGCGGCGTGCCCTCGTCCAGCGCCTGGTCGAGCACGCGGATGTTGAACTGCAGCTGCGACAGCTCGCGATGGATGTACAGCGAGCGATCGGACAGGTCGATCGCGCCTGCAGATTCCGCGGGCGGCGCGGGCAGGGCGGGATGGGCGGGCTTCTTGCGCTGGGTCATGGGCGGTACGGTCAAGTGGGTCGGGCGCGGCGCTCTGGCGCGGCGTCATCAGACGGACATTGGTCGGCGTGGTTGACGTTCATGTGACAACCTTGTGTTCGCGGCCACGCCGGAGGCAACAAGCATGCGGGCCGGCTGCCGGGCGCGCAGCCACCTAGGTTACTCGGCGCATGCCCTGCCGTGCAGTTGGGGTTAGCATGAAGCGGTCCGCGCACGGTGCGCGACGCGATTTTCGGGGAGCCGTCAATCATGCGTTCAAGCAACCCCGTTCTGCAGCCGAAAGTCTTCCAGGGTCCGTTCGCGGTGGGCGAGCGGATGACCATGAACGGCACCATCGCCAAGACGGGCCTGTTGTTGCTGCTGGCGGTGGTGACCGGCAGCTGGACCTGGCACCGCTGCCGAAGCCGCCGCCGGCGGCAACCTGCAGGCAGCGATGGCCGCGGTGTCGCCGTTCCTGTGGGCGGCTTGATCGCCGGCTTCGTGCTGGCGATGGTGTCGAGCTTCGCGCCGCGCTGGTCCGGGATCACCGCGCCGCTCT
>DASUJJ010000329.1:0-3821 GCA_036279335.1 Dyella sp. | reverse complement strand
CGGCGCACGATCGCCCCTGATCTGCGTCATGGTCACTCGCCCCATTCGTGGTGACACTGCGGCCTTGCACCGGCCGGTGTCCGAAGGAGGCGAGATGACGCACGTCGTCACCGAGAACTGCATCAACTGCAAGTACACCGATTGCGTCGAGGTGTGCCCGGTGGACTGCTTTCACGCGGGGCCCAATTTCCTGGTGATCGATCCCGACGAATGCATCGACTGCACGCTGTGCGTGGAGGAATGCCCGGTGGATGCGATCTTCTCCGACCTGGACGTGCCGGCCGGGCAGGAGATCTTCCTGTCGATCAATGCCGAGCTGGCGCGCGAGTGGCCGGTGCTGACCAGCAAGATCGCGGCGCTGGAAGATGCCGACACCTGGGATGGGGTGCCGGACAAGCTGCCGCTGCTCAAGCGCTGAGACGCCGTGTCGACGCGCCACGCGGGAAAAGGGGTATCGGTCGGGCGAAGGCCTGGCCGAGGAGAACAAATTGACCGGCGTCGTCAGGCACTCGTCGCCTGCCGATCGCCCGCAGCCATGAATGACCTCGCGGCCGACGGCTTCGCCTTGAGCGCGCCGTGGTTCGCGGCATGTCGGTTTGCCCGGGAGATCAGCGATGAATGAAGCGGCCCAACCCTTGACCGACGACGATACCGAGCTGTCGCCGTGGTGGTTGCGAACGGTGCTGATCGTGATGGTGGTCGGCTTCGCCGGCCTGCTGGCCATCACCTCGCTGGCCTACCGCAATGCGCCACCGATTCCCGCGCAGGTGGTGGATGCGCAGGGCGCCGTGCTGTTCCGTGGTGACGACATCCGCGATGGCCAGACGGTCTTTCTCAAGTACGGCCTGATGGACAACGGCAGCATCTGGGGCCACGGCGCGTATCTCGGGCCGGACTATGCCGCCGAAGCGCTGCATCGGCTGGGCGAGGACACCGCCGACGCGATCGCCACCGAGCAGTATGGCCAGCCGGTGGCGTCGCTGGATCCGTCGCAGCAGGCGGCCGTGCACGCCGAAACGGCGGTGGCGCTGAAAGCCAACCGCTACGACGCGCACAGTGGCGTGCTGCGCCTGATCGAACCCGAAGCCGCTGCGTACCGCCGGCAGGTCGGCTACTGGACGAATTACTTCAAGGATCCGACCAAGAACGGCGGACTCAAGCCGGACCTGATCACCGATCCGGCCGAGCTGCACCAGCTCACGGCGTTCGTGAGCTGGGCGGCGTGGGCTTCGGTGGCGACGCGGCCGGGCACGGACGCCTCGTACACCAACAATTTCCCGTACGACCCCAGCGTGGGCAATGTCGCCACCGGCAGTGCGCTGCTGTGGAGTGCGCTGAGCCTGCTGGTACTGCTGGCCGGCATCGCCGCGGTGCTGCTGGCGTTCGGCAAGTTCGACTATCTCGGCTGGATCAGCCGCGGCCATCACGTGCATCCGCAGCTGCTGCCGGGGCAGTCGAGCCGGGGCCAGCGCGCCTTGATGAAGTTTTTCGTGGTGGTGGCGCTGCTGTTCCTGATGCAGACCCTGGTCGGTGGCGGCGTGGCGCATTTCCGCGCCGATCCGGGCAGCTTCTACGGCTTCCAGCTGGAAAGCATCTTCCCCAGCAACCTGTTACGTACCTGGCATCTGCAGACCGCGATCTTCTGGATCGCCACCGCGTATGTCGCCGCGGCGTTGTTCCTCGGCCGCTCGCTGCGTGCGCCGGAGGACGAGCCGCGCTGGCTGGCCGGCTGGGTGCACGTGCTGTTTGCGGCGTTCGTGCTGGTGATCGGCGGCAGCCTGCTCGGCGAGTGGGCCGGCATGGCGCAGATGCTGGGGCCGTGGTGGTTCTGGCTCGGCGACCAGGGCTGGGAGTATCTGGAACTGGGGCGGATCTGGCAGTACCTGCTGGTGATCGGCCTGCTGGTCTGGTTCGCGATCCTGTGGCTGCTGGCGCGTCCGCGTGCGGTGGCCCAGCTGGCGGCACGACCGCTGGCGCGCATGTTCCTGTTCGCGGCGGTGGCCATTCCGGTGTTCTACGTGCCGGCCTTGTTCTTCGGCGCGAAGACCAACTACACGGTGGTCGATACCTGGCGCTTCTGGATCATCCATCTGTGGGTCGAGGGCTTCTTCGAATTCTTCGCCACCACGGTGGTGGCGCTGACCTTCTACCAACTGGGCCTGACCCGCCGCAACGTGGCGCTGCGGGTGATCTACCTGGACGCGATCCTGTACTTCCTCGGCGGCCTGATCGGCACCGGGCATCACTGGTATTTCACCGGGCACACCAATTTCAACATGGCGCTGTCGGCGCTGTTCTCGGTGCTGGAGGTGGTGCCGCTGACCCTGCTGACGCTGGACGCCTGGGACTTCGTGCGCACCACCCGCGGCGACTGCGACGTGTGTGGCAAGGCGGTGGCGGTGCCGCACAAGTGGACGTTCTATTTCCTGATGGCGGTGGGCTTCTGGAACTTCGTCGGCGCGGGCATGTTCGGCTTCTTCCTCAACCTGCCGATCGTCAGCTACTACGAGGTGGGCACGCAGGTCACGCCGACGCACGGCCATGCGGCGCTGATGGGGGTGTTCGGCATGCTGGCCATCGCGCTGATGGTGTTCTGCCTGCGCCAGGCCAGCAGCGACGAGCGGTGGCCCGGCATCGAGAAGTACATCCGGGTGGCGTTCTGGGGCACCAATATCGGGCTGGGCCTGATGATCCTGATGAGCCTGTTCCCCAGCGGCGTGATGCAGCTGTGGGACGTGCTCAAGCACGGCTACTGGCATGCGCGCAGCGTGGATTACATGGCGATGCCGCGCTCGCACCTGGTCGAATGGCTGCGCCTGCCGGGCGACCTGATCTTCATCGGCTTCGGTGCGCTGCCGCTGGTGATCGCCGCGATCAAGGGCTGGCTGGGCGTCCGTGCGGACGCGCGGGCCGAGGCACGCTGATCCGCCAGCGCGCATGAAAAAGCCCGCGCCGACCGGGGTCGACGCGGGCTTGGATGCTGCCAGTGCGTGGGCTTACTTGGCGACCACGCGGACCATTTCCAGGCACTTGTTCGAGTAGCCCCACTCGTTGTCGTACCACGACACCAGCTTGACGAAGGTGGAGTCCAGCGCGATGCCGGCTTCGGCGTCGAAGATCGAGGTGCGCGCGTCACCGCGGAAGTCGGTGGCAACGACCTTGTCCTCGGTGTAGCCCAGGATGCCCTTGAGCGGGCCTTCGCTCTGCGCCTTCATCTCGGCGCAGATCTCGGCGTAGGTGGCGGGCTTTTCCAGCTCGCAGGTCAGGTCGACCACCGACACGTCCGAGGTCGGCACGCGGAAGCTCATGCCGGTGAGCTTCTTGTTGAGCTCGGGAATCACCACGCCCACGGCCTTGGCCGCGCCGGTGGAGGACGGGATGATGTTTTCCAGGATGCCGCGGCCGCCGCGCCAGTCCTTGTTGGACGGGCCGTCGACGGTCTTCTGCGTGGCGGTGGCGGCGTGCACGGTAGTCATCAGGCCGCGCTTGATGCCCCACTTGTCGTTGAGCACCTTGGCCACCGGCGCCAGGCAGTTGGTGGTGCAGCTGGCGTTGGAGATGATCGTCTCGCCCTTGTAGGTCTTCTCGTTGACGCCGTAGACGAACATCGGCGTGTCGTCCTTGGACGGCGCCGACTGGATCACCTTCTTCGCACCCGCATCGAGGTGCTTCTGGCAGGTTTCCTTGGTCAGGAACAGGCCGGTGGATTCGATCACCACTTCGGCGCCCACCTCGTCCCACTTCAGGTTGGCCGGGTCACGCTCCTGGGTCAGCCGGATGCGCTTGCCGTTGACCACCAGCTGGCCGTCCTGCACCGACAC
>DASUJJ010000328.1:0-24348 GCA_036279335.1 Dyella sp. | reverse complement strand
GCGCCGGTGGATCGCCCGATTCACTTCAAGCTGACGTCGCAAGACACCATGAATGCGTTCTTCGTGCCCACGCTGGCCGGCATGATCTACACCATGCCGGGCATGCAGACGGAGCTGCACGCCGTCATCAACGAACCGGGCGATTACGACGGACAGTCCTCCAACTACAGCGGCTTCGGCTTTACCGACATGCGTTTTCGCTTTCACGGGCTGAGCGATGGCGACTTCACCCAGTGGGTGGCCAAGGTGCGCAATGAAGGCAAGGATCTGGACGCCAGCGCGTTCGACCGTCTCGACGAGCCCAGCCGCGCCGAACCGGTGCATTACTACGCCCACTTCGACGCCAGCCTGTACCAACGCATTCTCAACCAGTGCGTCAACGCCGGCGACGCATGTCCGGATCAAAGCATGGCCATGGCGCACGCCGGGATGGCGATGACGCCCGAGCACGCTCCGGGCGAGGCGATGCCTGCCGATCCATCCCCCGTGGCGCCTGCGCACGACGCGGCGACGCACTGATACGAATATCGAGGTTCATCCCATGCCTGATCGTCCCGCCATCTGGAATTTCCTGCTCGGGCGCCTTTCGCTCAGCTCGTTGCCGCTGGACAACACCATCGTTGTCTGGACCTTCGTGGTCGTGGCCATCGCGGGCGCCGGCGTGCTCGGCGCCATCACCTACCATCGCAAGTGGGGCTACCTGTGGAACGAATGGTTCACCAGCGTGGACCACAAGAAGCTCGGCATCATGTACATGGTGCTGGCCACGGTGATGCTGCTGCGCGGCTTCGCCGACGCCATGCTGATGCGCTCGCAGCAGGCGATCGCCTTCGGCAGCAACCTGGGCTACCTGCCACCGCACCACTACGACCAGATTTTCACCGCGCACGGCGCGATCATGATTTTCTTCGTGGCGATGGCGTACATCGCCGGCTTCATGAACTACGTGATGCCGCTGCAGATCGGCGCGCGCGACGTGGCGTTTCCCTTCCTCAACAACTTCAGTTTCTGGCTGACCGCTTCGGGCGTGGTGCTGTTCATGGCCTCGCTGTTCATCGGTGATTTTTCGTCGGCCGGCTGGCTGGGCATGGCGCCGGTGTCCGGACTGGAACAGAGTCCCGGGCCAGGCGTGGACTACTACATCTGGGGCCTGCAGCTGTCGGGGTTGGGCACCTTGCTTACCGGCATCAATTTCGTCGTCACCATCATCAAGATGCGCGCGCCGGGGATGACGCTGATGAAGATGCCGATGTTCACCTGGACGACGCTGTGCACCAGCGGCCTGATCGTGGTGACCTTCCCCATCCTCACCGCCACGCTGTTCCTGCTGTCGCTGGACCGCTACATCGGGACCCACTTCTTCACCAACGGGTTCGGCGGCAACGTGATGATGTACGTCAACCTGATCTGGATCTGGGGCCACCCGGAGGTCTACATCCTGATCCTGCCGATGTTCGGCCTGTACTCCGAGATCGTGCCCACCTTCTCGGGCAAGCGGCTGTTCGGCTATTCGTCGATGGTCTACGCCACCACCTCGATCATGCTGCTGTCCTACCTGGTGTGGCTGCACCACTTTTTCACGATGGGATCGGGCGCCGACGTCAACTCGTTCTTTGCGCTGACCACGATGATGATTTCGATCCCCACCGGCGTGAAGATCTTCAACTGGCTGTTCACCATGTACCGCGGACGCGTGCGCTTCACGGTGCCGATGCTGTGGACCATGGGCTTTTTGTTCACCTTCACCATCGGCGGCATGACCGGCGTGATGCTGTCGGTGGCGCCGGCGGATTTCCTGCTGCACAACAGCCTGTTCCTGGTGGCGCACTTCCACAACGTGATCATCGGTGGCGTGGTGTTCGGCGTGTTTGCCGGCATCAACTACTGGTTCCCCAAGGCGTTCGGTTTTCGCCTGGACGAGTTCTGGGGCAAGCTCTGCTTCTGGTTCTGGCAGGTGGGTTTCTGGGTCGCCTTCGGTCCGCTCTACGTGCTGGGGCTGATGGGCGTGACGCGGCGGCTGAGCCACTTCACCGATCCCAGCCTGCAGATCTGGTTCATCATCGCCGCGTTCGGCGCGTTCCTGATCCTGCTCGGCATCCTGTCGTTCCTCATGCAGCTGTATGTGAGCATCCGCCGCCGCGAAGAGCTGGCGGTGGGCAACGATCCGTGGGGCGGCCGCACGCTGGAGTGGTCCACCTCCTCGCCGCCGCCGCCTTACAACTACGCTTTCGTCCCGCGGGTGTACGACCGTGACGCGTGGACCGACATGAAGAAGCATGGATACCAGCGACCGCTGGAAGGCTTCAACGACATCCACATGCCGCGCAACACCGCCGCCGGCATGGTGCTCGCCGGGCTGGGCACGGTCTTCGGCTTCGCCATGGTCTGGTACATCTGGTGGCTTGCGGTGCTGTCGTTCGTGGCGATGATCGCAGCCGCCATCGCACACACGTTCAACTACAACCGCGACACCCATATCGCCGCCCGGGACGTGGCCGAGTTCGAGCTGCACACCGGCCATTGGGAGCCGAAGGCACAAGGCGCCACCGCATGAACACCATCGCCGTCGATACCGTCGACTCCACGCCACGCGAGTTTGTCTGCCGCGAGGAGGCTCATCCGCACAACGGAACCCTGCTGGGGTTCTGGCTCTACCTGATGAGCGACTGCTTCATCTTCGCCGCGCTGTTTGCCTGCAACGCGGTACTGGGCACCGCCTACGCGGGCGGTCCCACGGCGCGGGACGTGCTCGATCTGCCGGGGCTGGCGTTCAGCACGGCGCTGCTGCTGGTGTCGTCGGTCACCTTCGGTTTTTCGATGCTGGAGATGGCGCGCCAGCGCAAGGGCGCGATGCTTGGCTGGCTGGCCGTCTCCGGCGCGCTTGCCGCGGTGTTCGTGGGGCTCGAAGTGCGCGAGTTCGTCGGCATGATCGCCGAGGGCGCCGGCCCCGGCCGCAGCGCTTTCCTGTCGTCATTCTTCGCGCTGGTCGGCACCCATGGCCTGCATGTCACCGTCGGCGTGATCTGGCTGGTGGTGCTGATGGTGCAGTTGGCCAGGGGCGGACTGACCGAAGCCAACCGGCGCCGCCTGTTCTGCCTGAGCATGTTCTGGCATTTTCTCGATCTGGTCTGGGTGGGCGTGTTCAGTTACGTCTACCTGGTGGGAGTGCTTCGATGAGCCATCCATCCACCCCGGTGCACGAGCACGGCGCGCCGCATGAGGGCGCACACGCCGCGGACCACGCGCCGCATGGCAGCGTGCGCAGCTATCTCACCGGCTTCGTGCTGGCAGCGGTGCTTACCGTCATTCCGTTCTGGCTGGTGATGGGCCACGTGATTTCCAGCCCCGTCGTCACGGCCGCGCTGGTGCTTGGCCTGGCGGCGGTGCAGATCGTGGTGCACGTGGTGTATTTCCTGCACCTGGACACCCGCTCGGAGAACGGCTGGAACATGCTGGCCTTCATTTTCACGGCGGTGCTGGTGTTGATCGTGCTGGGCGCCTCGATCTGGGTCATGTATCACGAGAACGCCAACATGATGCCGATGTCGCCACCAGCCATGCAGCACACGCCAGCCGCATGACCGCCAGACCGCGCGGCGCGGCCGCGCGTATCGCATGGAAGCTGCTGGCCATTGCCCTGTTTGCCACGTTCGTGGCGCTGGGCAACTGGCAGGTGCGCCGGCTGCACTGGAAACGCCAGCTGATCCGCGATGTCGCCGAGCGGGTGCATGCGCCGCCGGTTGCGCCGCCCGGCGTCGCGCAGTGGGCAGCAGCAGACCCGGAGCGATGGCAATACCTGCACGTGCGCCTGCACGGACGTTTCCTGCCGGATGCACGGACCCTGGTCCACGGCACCAGCGAGCTCGGCTATGGCTACTGGATGCTGGTGCCGATGCGTCTGGACAACGGCACCATCGTGCTGGTCAACCGCGGCTACATTCCCGCCGATCTGCCGGGCACGCGGGCTTACCTGCAAACGTGGGCGCCGTCGGGCGAGGTCGAAATCACCGGGCTGCTGCGAACGTCCGAGCCGGACGGCGGCTTCCTGCACCCCAACCGCCCTGCGCAGAACCAGTGGTATTCACGCGACGTGGCCGCCATCGCTGCCGCGCGCGGGCTGCCGGCCGCGCGGGTCGCCCCCTACTTCGTCGATGCGGACGCTGCCCCCGGCAAGGCGGACGGCGAAGCTTCATGGCCCCGCAGCGGCCTCACCGTCATCCAGTTTCCCAACAACCATCTGAGCTACCTGATCACCTGGTATCTGATGGCACTGGGCGTGTTGATCGCGGCGGGCTACGTGGCCCGCGACGAGTGGCGCCAGCGGCATGCGGCGGATGGACAGACCCGACCCAGAGACGCCAACTGACGGTGGTGAGCTTCTTCGGTGCCCGGACCTGCTCTACCTGACCCCGATCCCGGCGCTGGTCCCGCCACCGGGAACGGTGGCGGGACAGCTAGCCGCCCGCCCTGACCTCAGACGATCTCGTCCGAGCCTTCGTTGACGCCCTCGAACAGCCAGGTCGACAGATAGCGCTCGCCGGTATCCGGCAGCATCGCCAGCAGCACCGTGCCGTGCGGCACATCCCTGGCCACTTCCAGCGCCGCCGCCAGGGTGCCGCCGCAGGACAGGCCCGCGAAGATACCCTCTTGCGCGGCCAGCGCTCGGGCCACCTCGCGCGAGCGCTCGTCCGGGATCAGCTTGATCTCATCGGCCACGTCGCGGTTGAGCACCTTGGGGATGAAGTCCGGGTTCCAGCCCTGGATCTTGTGCGACTGCCACTCGTTGCCAGCCAGCAGGGCGGCACCGGCCGGTTCGGCCGCGATCACCTTCACCTCCGGACGCGCCAGTTTGAGCATCTCGCCCACGCCGGTGAGCGTGCCACCGGTGCCCCAACCGCTGACGAAATAGTCCAGCCGCTTGCCGGCGAAATCCTTGAGTATCTCCGGGCCGGTGGTGCTGCGGTGGTAGGCCGGGTTGGCCGGATTCTCGAACTGGCTGGCCCAGAACCAGCCGTGCTTTTCGGCCAGCTCCTTCGCCTTGTTCACCATGCCGGTGCCGCGCTCGGCCGCAGGAGTGAGCAACACCTTGCCGCCGTAGGCACGGATCAGCTTGCGCCGCTCCATCGAGAACGAGTCGCTCATCACCGCCACGAACGGGTACCCGCGCGCCGCACACACCATCGCCAGGCCCACGCCGGTATTGCCGGAGGTCGCTTCCACCACGGTCTGACCCGGCTTGAGCACGCCGCGCTTCTCGGCGTCGAGGATGATCGCCAGCGCGAGACGGTCCTTCACCGAGCCGCCGGGGTTGAACGCCTCCACCTTGACGTAGATGTCCACGCCCTTGGGCGCGAGGCGATGCAGCTTCACGATCGGGGTGCTGCCGATGGTGTCGAGGATGCTGTTGTAGATCATGGGTCACTCCAGGGAGCGGGGGAAAATAGCCGCGCATGATGCGCCGACGTCGGAGACTTCATGTTCATAACGAGTGAATGAGCACCCGCCTGCGCGCGAAAACCGCACCCCGTGCAGGCAGATGCGACCACGGGATGCACCAGCAAGATTGACGGCAAGCAGGCCTCGGCACGTGTCCGGACGAATCAGACGTCTGGAAGTATAGATGGCAATTTGCCAAAGCGTCCGGGAAACCGTTCGACAGACATCCGGGCACTGCGCGGGACCATGCCTTGCAACATGCCGCCACCACGCAAGCGATGCGGTGCCTGTCCGTCCAGACGGATGCGCCACCGCCCATCGCTGGCCGCATCCCGCGATATGCGGCAAGGCGCTCGCGCGCCGCGCCATGCCATGCCGCGATGCGCCGGCTACAATGAGGTCATGGCCATTTCATCCCCCTCCCGCAAGTCCCTGCCGATCGAAGTGCGCGGCTCCGCGCGCCAGCCGCTCGGCATGTCCACCGCCCAGTTCCTGCGCGACTACTGGCAGAAACGTCCGCTGCTGGTGCGCAACGCCTTTCCGGATTTCGTGCCGCCGATCGCCCCGGAGGACCTCGCCGGCCTGGCCTGCGAAGAGGGCGCGCTGTCGCGACTGATCCGCCACGACCCCAGGCGCGACCGCTGGCAGGTGAAAACCGGCCCGCTGGCCGAGGCCGATTTCGCCACCACCGGCGATGCCAACTGGACCTTGCTGGTGCAGGACGTGGACAAGTGGGACGCCGACGTCGCCACGCTGCTGGAGGCGTTTTCGTTCCTGCCGAGCTGGCGCGTGGACGACATCATGATTTCCTACGCCGAGCCCGGCGGCGGCGTGGGCGCCCACGTCGATCAGTACGACGTGTTCCTGCTGCAGGGCCTGGGCCAGCGGCACTGGGCGATCAGCACCGACCCGGAGGCGCCGAAGGAATTCCGCCTGGACGTGGAGCTCAAGCAGCTCGCGCATTTCGAGCCCACCCACGAGTGGCTGCTCGAACCGGGCGACATGCTCTACCTGCCGCCGGGCGTGCCGCATGACGGCGTGGCCTTCGGCGGAGCCTGCATGACGTTCTCCATCGGCATGCGCGCGCCGTCGCAGGCCGAGTTGATCGGCGACCTGGCCGACTATCTCGCCGAACGTCTGCCGGAAGAGGCGCGCTACACCGATGCCGATCTTGCTCCCGTACGCAACATCGGCGAGATCGACCGCAGCGCGCTGGAGCGCCTGCGCGCCACCTTGCCGTTTGCCACCGCTTACAACGACGCCACGCTGCTGGACTGGTTCGGCCAGTTCATCACCCGCTACCGGCTGGCGCAGAACCCCGCCCCCGCGGCGCGGCCGACCACGCCGGCGGCGCTGGACAAGCTGCTCGCCGCCGGCAGCCGGTTCCTGCGCCACCCGTGGTCGCGCATGGCCTGGGCCCGCAGCCGCACGGGCTGCACGCTGTTTGCCAACGGCCACGCCTATCCGGCCAGCCCCTCGCTGGCGCAACTGCTGTGCGCCCAGCGCGAGTTCATGCTGGACGGCCCGCTCGATGCGACCGAACGCGGCCTGCTGATCGCGCTGCTCGACGAAGGCCACCTGGTGCCGCGCAAGCCACGACGTCGATGAAGCTGGAGCCCTTCCACATCGTCAGCGCCGAGTGGGCGCGCGCCAGCGATCGCGACACGATCCGGCCGCTGCGTCGCGCGGTGTTCGTGGAAGAGCTGGGCCTGCCGACGGCGTGCGAGTTCGACGAACTCGATCCCGCGGCGCTGCACCTGATCGCCCGTGATGACAGCGGCCACGCCATCGGCGCAGCGCGACTCACCGGCGACCACCGCATCAGCCGCATCGCGGTCGTGCCGGCCGCGCGGAACCAGGGCGTCGGCACGGCCCTGGTGCGCCAGCTGGTGGACCGGGCGCGCAGCTTCGGCTGGCCGCACGTTGAGCTGGATGCCCAGGTCGATGCCATCGACTTCTACGCTCGCGAAGGGTTCGCCGCGGTCGGCGAGCCGTTCGAACACGCCGGCCGGCTGCACCAGACAATGCGCCGCTCGCTGTCACTGGCGGAACCGGCCGCACCCGCGCCGCGCGACGTGGGCGCCCTGCCCGCCGAGGACCGCCCCGGGGTCGATGCCACGCGCCTGCAGCTGTTGCGTGACGCACGCCACGCCCTGGCCATCCATCTGCCGCTGCTTGACGCCGATCACTTCGCCAGCGCCGCCGAGCTGGAGCAGATTCGCCGCATCGCCACCTCGGGCCGCGGCGCGCGGATCCGGCTGCTGCTGCACGACCCGGGCGCCGCGCTGCGCGACGGCCACCGGCTGGTCGACCTGATGCAGCGGCTGTCCAGCGTGATCCAGGTGCGCCGCCCGGTGGAGGACATCGATCTGGCCCAGCGCGCCGCCTGGCTGCTCAACGACATCGGCGGCTATCTGTTCCTGCCCGAGCATGACCGCCCGCAGGGACGCGCTGCCCGCCACGATCGCGCCGGCCAGGCGCCGCTGGCGCAACAGTTCGACGAGATCTGGGAGCGCTCGGTGCCGGCCACCGAGCTGCAGGCGCTGGGTCTGTAGCTGGCCGCTGAACGGGCGGCAGGACGCCGCATCGTTTGTGCAATCGGCTGCAGGTCGCATTCGTATGCGGTTGCGCCGCTGCACCCGCGGCCTGCACAAGCGGCTGCCGGTACAGAGCGGGACCGGCACGGGTTGTCGCGCCGCAGCAGCCCCGGGCTATAATTAACAAGATTTTTGCCAGCCTTCTGCTGCGTCACGCGCAGTGTGGCGGCCTCCCTTCCCCAACCGGTGGTGACGTGAGTACAAACCTGATTCGCGAGTTCTTCGAATCCTCCCAACTCGCAGGCGGCAACGCCGACTATGTCGAAGCGCTTTACGACACCTGGCTGAGCGACCCGGACTCCGTCCCCGCCGAATGGAACAGCTATTTCCAGAACTTCAATGGCCGCGCGTCGGGGGATGTTTCCCACACCGCGGCCATTGCGCGTATTGAGGCGGCGCAGAAGCAGCGGCGCGGCCACATTGCCGCCATCACCGGCCCGGCCGACGACGCGTATGCGCGCAAGCAGGCCGGCGTGCTGCGCCTGCTGACTGCCTACCGCTCGCGCGGCCACCTCGCCGCCGATCTCGACCCGCTGGGGCTGGCGCGCAAGATGGACGCGCCGGATCTGGGCCTGCCCTTCCACGGCCTGAGCGACACCGACCTCGACACCGAATTCGACTGCGGCACCTACGCCGGCGGCGGCCAGCGCATGAAACTGCGCGATCTGCTGGCGCGGCTGAAGAAGATCTACACCGGCACCATCGGCGCGGAGTTCATGTACATCTCCGACCACGCCCAGCGGAACTGGATCTACAGCCGGCTGGAACAGGCTGGCGGCAACCCGGGGCTGGGTGCCGACGAGAAGCGCCACGTGCTGGACGTGCTCACCGCCACCGAAGGCCTCGAGCGCTACCTGCACACCAAGTACGTCGGGCAGAAGCGCTTCTCGCTGGAGGGCGGCGACAGCCTGATTCCGCTGGTGGATGACGTGGTACGCATGGCCGGCGACAACGGCATCAAGGAGCTGGTGATCGGCATGGCCCATCGCGGCCGCCTCAACCTGCTGGTCAATATCCTGGGCAAGCCGCCGAAGACCCTGTTCGATGAATTCGAGGGCAAGTTCGACCACATCGACGATCCGGCCTATTCCGGCGACGTGAAGTACCACATGGGCTTTTCGTCCGACCTGAAGACGCCCAAGGGCGGCGTGCACGTGGCGCTGGCGTTCAACCCGTCGCATCTGGAGATCGTCAACCCGGTGGTCGCCGGCTCCGTGCATGCGCGCCAGCTGCGCCGCGGCGACGTCGAGCACCGCCAGTCGATGGCCATGCTGATCCACGGCGATGCGGCGCTGGCCGGCCAGGGCGTGAACATGGAACTGTTCAACATGTCCCAGGCCCGCGGCTTCAGGATCGGCGGCAGCATGCACGTCGTGGTGAACAACCAGGTCGGCTTCACCACCTCCAACCCGCAGGACTCCCGTTCCACCATGTACTGCACCGACCTGGCCAAGATGGTCAACGCACCGGTGTTCCACGTGAACGGCGACGACCC
This sequence comes from Dyella sp., assembly GCA_036279335.1. Lineage (GTDB taxonomy): Bacteria > Pseudomonadota > Gammaproteobacteria > Xanthomonadales > Rhodanobacteraceae > Dyella_A. Next base: position 14,820 of record DASUJJ010000328.1, on the reverse strand, counting down.
GGAGGCGGTGATCGAAGTCACCCGCCTGGCCTACGAGTTCCGCAAGACCTTCCGCAAGGACGTGGTCATCGACCTGGTCTGCTATCGGCGCCACGGCCACAACGAGGCCGACGAGCCGGCGGCGACGCAGCCGCTGATGTACCAGATCATCCGCAAGCGCCCGACCACCCGCGATCTTTACGCGCAGGCCCTGCAGAAAGAAGGCGTGATCGCCGACGGTGACGGCCAGAAGCGGCTGGATGCCTATCGAAACCGGCTGGAAGCCGGCGCGCCGCTGGCCGAGTTCAATCCGACCCCGGTGCGCGACCTGGAGATCAACTGGAGCCGCTTCTACAACAACCCGCTGTCGATGGCCGTGGATACCACGGTGCCGAAGCAGAAGCTGGTCGAGCTGGCCCAGCGCATCCTGGACCTGCCGGGTGACCTCACGCTGCAGTCGCGCGTGGGCAAGATCTACGACGACCGCCGCAAGATGGCCGCCGGCGAGCAGCTGGCGGACTGGGGCTTCGCCGAGAACCTGGCCTACGCCACCCTGATCGACGCGGGCAGCAACCTGCGCCTGGTCGGCCAGGATTCGGGCCGCGGCACCTTCTTCCACCGCCACGCGGTGCTGCATGACCAGAAGGACGGCCACACCTACCTGCCGCTGGGCACGATCCGCGACGGCGCCAACGTCGAGGTGATCGACTCGCTGCTCAGCGAGGAAGCGGTGATGGCGTTCGAGTACGGCCACTCCACCACCGACCCCGACACGCTGCACATCTGGGAAGGCCAGTTCGGCGACTTCGCGAACGGCGCGCAGGTGGTGATCGACCAGTTCATCAGCTCCGGCGAGTCGAAGTGGAACCGCCTGTGCGGCCTGGCGCTGTATCTGCCGCACGGTTACGAAGGCCAGGGCCCGGAGCACTCCTCCGCCCGCCTCGAGCGCTTCCTGCAGATGTGCGCCATGAACAACATGCAGGTGTGCGTGCCGACCACGCCGGCGCAGGATTTCCACATGATCCGCCGGCAGATGCTGCGCCCGGTGCGCAAGCCGCTGATCGTGATGACGCCCAAGTCGCTGCTGCGCCACAAGCTGGCCGTGTCGAGCCTGGACGAGCTGGCCAACGGCAGCTTCCAGCTGGTGATCGGCGAGCATCGCCAGCTGCCGGCGAAGAAGGTCAAGCGCGTGGTGCTGTGCGCCGGCAAGGTCTACTACGACCTGCTGGAAGAGGCGCAAAAGCGCGGTCTGACCGACGTCGCCCTCGTGCGCGTGGAGCAGCTGTATCCGTTCCCGCGCCCGGAAGTCACCGCCGAACTGGACAAGTACGCCTCCGCCAAGGAGGTGATCTGGTGCCAGGAAGAGCCGATGAACCAGGGCGCGTGGTTCCAGATCCGTCACCATCTGCAGGCTTGCATCGGCGCCAGGCACACGCTGTCGTACGCTGGCCGCGCGCGCTCCGCGGCGCCGGCGGCCGGTCATCTCAATGAGCACAATGCCGAGCAGGCGGCGCTGGTCGAGCAGGCCCTGGCTGCCCCGATCGGCACCGATCACTCGGCCGAGTAAGATTTTCGAATAGCGCGGCCGGGACGGCCGCATAGCTCCCGCGCCCACGGAAGGGCGCCCACCCAAGCAAGGACCCGTATGTCCATCGAAGTCAAAGTTCCCGTCCTCCCCGAGTCCGTCTCCGACGCCACCATCGCGACCTGGCACAAGAAGGTCGGCGATGCGGTGAAGCGCGACGAGAACCTGGTCGATCTCGAAACCGACAAGGTCGTGCTCGAAGTGCCCTCCACGGTCGACGGCGTGCTCAAGGAGATCCGTCACCAGGAAGGCGACACGGTGAACAGCGAGCAGGTGATCGCGATCATCGAGGAAGGCGCCGCTGCCGCCGCGCCGGCCCCGGCGAAGGACGAGGCCAAGGCCGCCGCTCCCGCGCCCGCCAAGGCCGAGGCGCCCAAGGCATCCGGCAAGGCCAGCGAGGAACTGTCCCCGGCCGGCCGCCGTGTCGCCGAGGAGGAGAAGATCGACCCGTCCAAGGTCGCCGGCACCGGCCGCGACGGCCGCGTGACCAAGGAAGACCTGGTCAACTACGGCAAGGGTGGCGCCGCAGCGGCTCCGGCCGCACCGGCCGCCAAGCCGACGCCGGGTGCGCGTCCGGAAGAGCGCGTGCCGATGACCCGCATCCGTGCGCGCATCGCCGAGCGCCTGATGCAGTCGAAGAACTCGATCGCCATGCTGACCTCGTTCAACGAGGTGAATCTGGCCGAGGTGGTGAAGATGCGCAAGACGCTGGGCGAGTCGTTCGAGAAGGCGAACGGCATCAAGCTTGGCTTCATGAGCTTCTTCGTGAAGGCTGCGGCCGAAGCGCTCAAGCGCCACCCGGTGGTCAACGCCTCGGTGGACGGCAACGACATCATCTATCACGGCTACCAGGACATCTCGATCGCCGTGTCCACCGACAAGGGTCTGGTCACGCCGGTGCTGCGCGACGTGCAGGACATGAGCTTCGCCGACGTCGAGCAGAGCATCGCCGCGTACGCCAGGAAGGCGCGTGACGGCAAGCTGGGCCTGGACGACCTGCAGGGCGGCACCTTCACCATCACCAACGGCGGCACCTTCGGCTCGCTGCTGTCCACGCCGATCGTCAACCCGCCGCAGAGCGCGATCCTGGGCATGCACACCATCAAGGAGCGCGCCATCGTCGAGAACGGTCAGGTGATCGCCGCGCCGATGATGTACCTGGCGCTGTCCTACGACCACCGCATCATCGACGGCAAGGACGCGGTGCTGTTCCTGGTCGACATCAAGAACCAACTCGAGAATCCGCAGCGGATGCTGCTCGGCCTGTAAGGCCGTGCAGCCTCCGGGAATGGGGAATGGAGAATCGGGAATGGTTGGAAGCAACGCCCGCTCCGCTCTCACCATTCCCTGTTTCCCATTCCCTATTCCCGCGTGAGCAATGAAATGAGCGACCAACAATTCGACGTCATCGTCATCGGTGCCGGCCCCGCCGGATACGTGGCCGCGATCCGCGCCTCGCAGCTGGGCCTCAAAGTGGCCTGCGTGGACGCCTTCGTGGGCAAGGACGGCAAGCAGGCGCTCGGCGGTACCTGCCTCAACGTGGGCTGCATTCCGTCCAAGGCGCTGCTGGATTCGTCCAAGCAGTTCCACAACCTGGCGCACAACCTACCCACGCACGGCATCACGGTGGAAGGCGCCAAGGTGGACATGGCCACCTTCATCGGCCGCAAGGACAAGATCGTCAAGCAGTTCACCGGCGGCATCGGCCAGCTGTTCAAGGCCAACAAGGTCACCGCGTTCTTCGGCAAGGGCAAGCTGCTCGGCTCCAAGACGGGCGGCAGCAACCAGGTCGAGGTCACCGGCAACGACGGCGCCGTGCAGACGCTCAGCGCCACCAACGTGATCCTGGCCTCCGGCTCGGTGCCGATCGAGCTGCCGTTCGCCAAGTTCGACGGCAAGCACATCATCGACAACACCGGCGCGCTGGATATCAGCGAAGTGCCCAAGCGCCTGGGCGTGATCGGCGCCGGCGTGATCGGCCTGGAGCTGGGCAGCGTGTGGCGCCGCCTCGGGGCGGAAGTCACCGTGCTCGAGGCGATGCCCGACTTCCTCGGTGCGGCCGATCCGGACATCGCCAAGATCGCCTTCAAGGAATTCACCAAGCTGGGCCTCAACATCAAGATGGGCGCCAAGCTGGCCAAGGCCGACGTCAAGAAGGACGGCGTGCACCTGGTCTACACCGACAAGGACGGCGAGCAGAAGCTGGTGGTGGACAAGCTGCTGGTGGCCGTGGGCCGCCGCGCCTACACCGACGGCCTGCTGGCCGCCGATTGCGGCGTGAAGCTCGACGAGCGCGGCCGCATCGTGGTCGACGAGCACAACCACACCGGCGTGGACGGCGTGTGGGCGATCGGCGACGCCGTGCGCGGCCCGATGCTGGCGCACAAGGGTTCGGAGGAAGGCGTGGCGGTGGCCGAGTGGATCGCCGGCAAGGCCGGCCACGTCAACTTCGACACCATTCCGTGGGTGATCTACACCGAGCCGGAAATCGCCTGGGCCGGCAAGACCGAGAAGCAGCTCAAGGACGAAGGCGTGCCCTACAAGGTCGGCACCTTCCCGTTCGCCGCCATCGGCCGCGCCGTGGCGATGAACGAGGCGATCGGCCAGGTGAAGATGCTGGCGCACGCTGAGACCGATCGCATCCTGGGCGTGCACATGGTCGGCCCGAACGTCTCCGAACTGATCGCCGAGTGCGTGGTGGCGATGGAGTTCAAGGGTTCGTCGGAAGACCTGGCCCGCATCGTCCACGCGCACCCCACGCTGTCCGAAGCCGTGCACGAGGCCGCCCTGTCGGTCGACAAGCGCGCCATCCACAAGGGCAATTGAGCGCAGGATGAGCTCATCCCGGACAGCCCATGGATGGGCGATGATCCGGGATCCACATCCGCAGATTGGCCTCATCCCGGACAGCCTGTGGACGGGCGATGATCCGGGATCCAGCCCCTTCGGCCCGCTCGCGGTGACATGGGCGGGCCGCATGCTTTTCCGCCGTCATTCCGGCGCAAGCCGGAAGAGCTTTTCAACAGCGCAAGCTGGTCATCCACTGACCTTTGCGCGAACTCCCGAAGTCACTGGATTCCAGCTTGCGCTGGAATGACGGTCTCCTGCTGATTGCTACAGGCAACGTCATGCCCCACGTCACCTCCCTTTGCGTCTACTGCGGCTCCGCCAACGGCAACGATCCGGCCTACCTTGCGCTGGCGCGCGACTTTGGCACCGAGCTGGCTCGCCGCGGCATCGCGCTGGTGTACGGCGGCGGCAAGGTCGGGTTGATGGGCACGGTAGCCGACGCGGTGCTCGCCGCCGGCGGCAAGGTGGTCGGCGTGATTCCCCGCCAGCTGGTGGAGAGGGAAGTTGCCCATACCGGGCTGACGGAGCTGGTGGTGGTGGAGACCATGCACCAGCGCAAGACCCGCATGTACGAGTTGTCCGACGCCTTCGTCGCCCTGCCCGGCGGCTTCGGTACCATGGACGAGATGTTCGAGATGCTGACCTGGGCCCAGCTGGGGCTGCATCGCTACCCCTGCGCCTTCCTCGACGTGCTCGGCTATTACGCCGGGCTGCGCGGCCTGATGGACCACATGGTAGACCAAGGTTTTGTACAGGCCGGCCAGCGCGACAGTGTATGGTTTGGTGATTCCATGACTGCCCTGTTCGACTGGATGGCCGGCTATGACGGCGGCAATGCCGCCCGCGTGATCGGACCGGCCAGCGTCAGGGCCCGACGCCAGGAGCCTGCCGCATGACCACCTTTAGCGCCTTCCGCATCCACCAGGACGAGGCCGGCTACCGCGCCGGCACGGAAACGATGGACACCGACGCGCTCTCGCCGGGCGAGGTGCTGGTCAAGGCGGCGTATTCCTCGGTGAACTTCAAGGATGCGCTGGCCGGCACCGGCAAGGGCAAGATCCTGCGGCAATTTCCGCTCAATGGCGGCATCGACATGGCCGGCCACGTGGTCGCCTCGACCGATCCGGCCTTCAAGGAAGGCGATGCGGTGCTGTGCACCGGCAGCGGCCTGTCCGAAACGCGCGACGGCGGCTACGGCGAATACGTGCGGCTCGACGCACGCTGGACCATTCCCCTGCCCACGGGCCTGAGCCTGCGCGAGAGCATGATCCTGGGCACGGCCGGCTTCACCGCCGCGCTGGCTTTGCTGCAGATGCAGGACAACCGCCAGACCCCGTCGCTGGGGCCGATTGCCGTGACCGGCGCCACCGGCGGCGTGGGCATGCTGGCGGTGGACATGTATGCGCGCGCCGGCTACGAGGTGCACGCCATCAGCGGCAAGGCCGATCATTTCGACTTCCTCGCCGGGCTCGGTGCGGCCCAGTGCATCGACCGCCACCAGCTTGCCTTCAGCGGCAAGCCGATGGACTCGGCGCGTTTCGGCGGTGCGCTGGACAACGTCGGCGGCGCCATGCTGGCCGGCCTGCTGCCGCTGGTCGCACCGTACGGCAACGTGGCAATCTGCGGCAACGCCGGCGGCATTGCGTTCGACAGCACCGTGATGCCCTTCATCATCCGCGGCGTGAACCTGCTGGGCGTGGCCACGGCCGGCACCGCGCGCGACCAGCGCGACCGCGTCTGGCAGCATCTGGCCAGCGACTGGAAGCCGCTGCATCTGGAGCGCATTGCCACGCGCGAGGTGACGCTCGACGAACTCCCGCAGGTGTTTCCCACCATGCTTGCCGGGCAATCTTTCGGCCGCACCGTGGTGCGCCACGCCGGCGCCTGATCGCCTCGACTTGGAAGCAGCTCGGGCGCAGCCTACAATTCCGTCACTTTTGCTCAAGGGATCCCCACCTCATGGCCCGTATCCTCATCGTCGACGACTCTCCGTCGCAGCTGCTCGGCCTCAAGCGCGTCGTGGAGAAGCTCGGCCACGAAGCGTTGACCGCTGAAGACGGCGCTGCCGGCGTCGAGGTGGCCAAGCGAGAACTGCCGGACCTGATCCTGATGGACGTGGTGATGCCCAACCTCAACGGTTTCCAGGCCACCCGCACCATCAGCAAGGACCCCACCACCGCGCATATCCCGGTCGTGCTGGTCACCACCAAGGATCAGGAGACCGACAAGGTCTGGGGCATGCGCCAGGGCGCCAAGGCCTACGTCACCAAGCCGATCAAGGAAGACGAGCTGGTGGCCACGCTCACCGAGCTGCTGCCCGCCTGAGCGATTCGGCCCTCGCACGAAAAGGAAACGGCGCCCGCGGGCGCCGTTTTCGTTGGGAGTCACACGGGCCTGCAACCGCTCAGCTGCGCGGGTCGTAGTCCGCAAAGTGCTTGTGCAGCGACTCGTAGGCCTTGCGCTGCTTGTCGTCGTCGGCCGGCGGCGTGCGGATGGACAACTCCACCAGCTGGTCACCCGGCTGCGCGCCGGGCATGCCGCGGCCCTTCAGGCGCAGCTTCTTGCCCGACTGCGAACCGGCCGGAATGCGCAGATCCACGGTGCCGGCCAGCGTCGGCACCGGCACCGTGGCACCCAGCGCGGCCTCCCACGGAGCGATCGGCAGCACGTGCAGCACGTTGCGCCCTTCGAGCCGGAAGCGAGCGTCGTCGCGGATCGCCACCTCCAGCAGCAGGTCACCGTTCGGACCACCCGCGGCGCCCGACTGACCCTGGCCGGACAGCCGGATCACCTGGCCCGGCTGGATCCCGGCGGGAATCTTCACCTCCAGCACGCGCTCGCCGCCGTGGCCGTCATGCAGCGCCACGCGGGTGCGCCCGCCGTCGAACGCCGTCTGCAGGTCGATCTGCACCTGCGCCTGCACATCGCGCCCGCGCCGCGCGCGCGGCTGGCCGCGTTGGCCGCCCGCGCCGCGACCGAACAGGCTCTCGAAGAAATCGCTGAAGTCGCCCTCGCCGGCGCCGCCAAAGTCGTGGCCCTGGCCGAAGCCCGGCGGCGGTCGGAACTGCTCGCCACCGCGGTAGCCACCGGCGCGCACCTGGTCATAGGCGCGGCGCTTTTCCTTGTCGCGCAGCACCTCGTTGGCCTCGTTGACGGCCTTGAACCTGTCCTCGGCGCCGGCCTCCTTGTTCTTGTCCGGATGGTATTGCCGCGCCAGCTTGCGGTAGGCGGCCTTGATCTCCGCCTCGCTGGCATCGGGCTTGACGCCCAGGATGTCGTAATAATCTTTGAACTCCACTCACCTCTCCCCGACGACATCATGCAGGTTCCGCGGCGGGCAGCTGGCCCGCCGCGGATCGAATCGCACCAGCTTACTCGGCCGCGTTGATGGTGATGCGGCGCGGCGTGGCCAGCGGCTTCTTCGGGATCACGATTTCCAGCACGCCGAACTTGCCGGTGGCGGTGATGCCTTCGGCATCGGCGCTGTCCGGCAGCGTGAAGCGGCGGTGGAACACGCCGCGCGCCCGCTCGACCCGGGTGTACTTGCCGCCCTGCTCGGTCGGCGCGTGGCGCTCGCCCTTGATGGTCAGCATGCCCTTGTCCATGCTCACGTCGATCTGCGCCGGGTCCACGCCCGGGATGTCGGCGAGGATGACGAAGCGCTGCTCGTCCTCGCGGATGTCCACGCGCGGCGCCCACTGGCTGGTGACCACGTTGGACGCATCGCTCTCGTCGGCCTGAAAGAAGCGGTCAAACGCCTGGCGGATTTCATCCGGAAATACGTTCGCGGCATTCCACTGCATCGGGTTGCGGTTGCTCATGGCGGGTTTCTCCACAAAGGTTACGGCATGCGAGCCGCTTGCCTGACAAGTAGGTGCAGCCGTCGGCGATTCAAGGCGACAGCGCCGCCCCGACCGGTTTAGCATCGTCCGGTTGCCTTCCCTTCAGCGTGAAAACCATGACCATCCAGACCGGCCAGACCCTTCCGGACGTGCCCATTGCCGTGATCGAAGACGGCGAAAGGCACGACACCACGACCGGCGCGCTGTTCGCCGACCGCAAGGTGGTGATGTTCGGCGTGCCCGGCGCCTTCACCCCGACCTGCTCCGAACTGCACCTGCCCAGCTACGTGGCAATGTTCGAACGCTTCCGCGCGCGCGGCGTCGGGGTGTACTGCCTGTCGGTCAACGACCCGTTCGTGATGCAGGCGTGGGCACAGGCGCAATCCGTGCCGCCGGGGCTGAAGATGCTTGCCGACGGCAATGCCGACTTCACCCACGCGCTCGGACTGGAGCTCGACGGCAGCGGCTACGGCCTCGGGCTGCGCGCCAAGCGTTTCGCGCTCTACGCCGAAGACGGACGGGTCGAGTCGCTGGCGATCGAGGCCCCCGGCGAGTTCCGCGTCAGCAGCGCCGAAGCGATGCTTGCCGCGATAGGCGGCTGAGCCGGCCGGGGCGGCGTGCTGCAGTTGCCCGGCTGCCTGTCGAGAGATGCCGGGGATGCCCCGCCACGCTTCACTGCGCTTCTCCGCCCGTCGCGCACCGAGCCTGGTCAAGCACACCGCCCCGATCGAGTCGCTTCAAAGGGTGCAACGAAAAACCCCGGCGCAAGCCGGGGTTTTTCGTAGTGGCATCACGCGTGGGGATCAGGCCTCGTCGCTGGCCTGCGCCGTGTCGACATCACCCTGTGGCGGCTGGCCATCGGCGCCAGGGGTTTCCGCCTCATCGCCGTTGTCCTCCTCGGCATCGAGCCGCACCACGCTGACCAGGGCCTCGTCGGCCGGCAGCTTGATCAGGGTGACACCCTGGGTGTTGCGGCTGAGCTGGGAGACTTCCGACACACGGGTGCGCACCAACGTGCCCTGGTTGGAGATCAACATCAGCTCGTGCGCCTCGGTGACCTGCACCGCGGCGACCAGCGGACCGTTGCGCTCGGAGCATTGAATGCCGATCACGCCCTGGGTGCCGCGGCCCTTCTTGGTGAACTCCTCCAGCGGCGTGCGCTTGCCGTAGCCGCGTTCGGTGGCGGTGAGGATGTCGCCTTCGGCGGCCACGATCATCGAGACCACTTCAGCACCCTCGGCCAGACGCATGCCGCGCACGCCGGTGGCGGTGCGGCCCATCGAGCGGACCGTGTTCTCGTCGAAGCGGTTGACCTTGCCGTTGGAGGCAAACAGCAGCACATCGCTGTTGCCATCAGTGAGCGCGACGTTGACCAGCGCGTCGCCCTCGGCGAGGTTGATCGCCTGCTTGCCCTTCTGTAGCTGGAAGGCGAATTCGGTCAGCGGGGTCTTCTTCACCGTGCCGTTGCGGGTGGCGAAGAACACGTAGCGGTCTTCCACGTACTCGCGCACCGGCAGCACCGCCTGCACCTTCTCGCCCTCTGCCAAGGGCAGCAAATTGATGATCGGCTTGCCGCGCGCGTTGGGGCCGGATTCGGGAATCTGGTAGACCTTGAGCCAGTACACGCGGCCGGTGCTGCTCAGCGCCAGCAGCGTGTCGTGGGTGTTGACCACCCACAGCTGCTCGACCACGTCCTCGTCCTTCAACGCGGAGGCCGAGCGGCCCTTGCCGCCGCGCCGCTGCGAGCGGTAGGTACTGGCCGGCTGGCGCTTGATGTAGCCGGTGTGCGAGAGCGTGACCACCACGTCTTCCGGGGCGATCAGGTCGAGCACGTTGAGATCTTCCTGCGAGGCCTGGATCTCGGTGCGGCGCGCGTCGCCGAACTCGGCCTTGATCGCCTCCAGCTCCTCGCGAATCACGTTGAGCAGCACCTCGGGGTTTTCCAGGATCTCGATCAGGCCGCGGATGGTCTCCAGGATCTGGCGGTACTCGTCCGACAGCTTTTCCTGCTCCAGCCCGGTGAGGCGGTGCAGGCGCATGGCGAGGATTTCCTGCGCCTGCACCTCGGAGAGCTGGTAACCCTCGGCCTTGAGGCCGTCGCGCGGATCCATGTCTTCCGGACGCGAAGCATCGGCGCCGGCGGCCGAGAGCAGCGCGCCCACCATGCCGGGCTGCCACTTGCGCAACAGCATCCGCTCACGCGCCTCCGCCGGCGAGGCCGAGGTCTTGATCAGCTCGATCATCTCGTCGATGTTGGCCAGCGCGACGGTGAGGCCTTCGAGGATGTGCGCGCGCGCACGCGCCTTGCGCAGGTCGAAGATGGTGCGGCGGGTCACCACCTCGCGGCGGTGGCGGATGAAGGCCTCGAGGATGTCCTTGAGGTTCAGCAGCTTCGGCTGGCCGTCGAGCAGTGCCACCATGTTGATGCCGAAGGTGACCTGCAGCTGGGTCTGCTGGAACAGGTTGTTGAGCACCACGTCGCCCATCGCATCGCGACGGATCTCGATGACCACGCGCATGCCGTCCTTGTCGGACTCGTCGCGCAGTTCGCTGATGCCCTCGAGCTTCTTTTCCTTCACCAGCTCGGCGATCTTCTCGATCAGCCGCGCCTTGTTCACCTGGTACGGCAGCTCGTGGATGATGATCGTCTCGCGGCCGTTCGACTCGGTCTCGATCTCCGCCTTGGCGCGCACCAGGATGCGGCCGCGACCGGTGCGATATGCCTCCACGATGCCCGCCGCGCCGTTGATGATGCCGTGGGTGGGGAAATCCGGACCGGGGATGTACTGCATCAGGTCGTCGATGCCCAGCGAGGGATCATCGATCAACGCAATCGTGGCACCGATGACCTCGTTGAGGTTGTGCGGCGGAATGTTGGTGGCCATGCCCACCGCAATACCTGCCGAGCCGTTGATCAGCAGCGTCGGCACGCGGGTGGGCAGCACCAGCGGTTCATGCTCGCTTTCATCGTAGTTGGGGCCGAAGTCGACGGTTTCCTTGTCGATGTCCGCCAGCAGCTCGTGGGTGAGGCGCGACATGCGCACCTCGGTGTATCGCATGGCCGCCGCGTTGTCGCCGTCGACCGAACCGAAGTTGCCCTGGCCGTCGACCAGCATGTAGCGCAGCGAGAACGGCTGGGCCATGCGCACGATGGCGTCATAGACCGACGCGTCGCCATGCGGATGGTATTTACCGATGACGTCACCGACCACGCGGGCCGATTTCTTGTACGGCTTGTTCCAGGCGTTGCCCAGCTCGCTCATGGCAAACAGCACGCGACGATGGACCGGCTTGAGGCCGTCACGCACGTCCGGGAGGGCGCGTCCCACGATCACGCTCATGGCGTAGTCGAGGTAGCTCTGGCGCATCTCGTCTTCGATATTGACGCGGATGACTTCTTTGGCGAGTTCTGCCATCAATCGGCTTCCCAGTAAACGAAAAAAGGTCGCGTGGCCAGCGCCTCAGGCGCATGCGCGAGCGACCCGAAAAACAACCGGTGGAGTGTACCACGAAAGCACTTTGCACGACAGTATTTAGTGCTTGTTTATCAGTGACTTAGCGAGGTGTTTCGGGGCGGCGGAAAAGCATCCCGCGCGCTGCTGAAAAATTGAGCAGCGCCGCCACCGCCGAACCGACTGCCGCCGCCAGCGCCGGCCAGCGTTGCCACGCGGGAAATACCTGCAGGCACAGCGCGTAAATACCGTAGTTGACCAGCCCACCGGCAGCCATCAAGGCCAGCCATTGCAGCCATTCGGCATGCGCAGGCCGTCCGCTGGAGCGTCCGGCAAAGGTGTGGCGGCGGTTCCACCACCAGGTGACCGTGGCGGCCAGCAGAAACGACACCACGCGGGCCAGGTAGACGTTCCAGTGCGCCAGGCCCACCAGCGCCTGCACCACCGATGCATCGATGAGCAGCCCCAGCACGCCGCCCACCGCAAACAGCGTGATGTCGCGGCGCAACCTCACCCGCCGAAGATCGCCTGCATCACGGCCAGGTTGGGCCGCTCGATCACGCCGCGCTCGGTCACCAGGGCGTCGATCAGCTCGGCCGGGGTGACGTCGAACACGGGATTCCAGGCCTCGGCGCCGTCCACCACGGTGCGCTGCCCGCCGGTGGAAAGCAGCTCGGTGGCATCGCGCAGCTCGATCTCGATCGCCTCGCCGTCGGGCGTGGCCATGTCCACCGTGGAGGACGGTGCCACCACCATGAACTTCACGCCGTGGTGGCGCGCGGTGATGGCGAGCTGGTAGGTGCCGATCTTGTTGGCGGTGTCGCCGTTGGCGGCGATGCGATCGGCGCCGACGATCACCCACTGCACGGCGCCGGACTTCATCAGGTGCGCCGCGGCCGAATCGGCGATCAACTTGGCCGGGATGCCGTCACGCACCAGCTCGTACATGGTCAGCCGTGCACCCTGCTGCCACGGGCGCGTCTCGCCCGCATACACCTGACCAATGCGGCCGCTGGCAACACCGGCGCGAATCACGCCCAGCGCGGTGCCGAAGCCGGCCGTGGCGAGCGAGCCGGTATTGCAGTGAGTCATCACCCCTGAGCCGGGTGAGATCAGCGCTGCGCCGAGTTCGCCCATGTGGCGATTGGCGGCGAGGTCCTCGTCCTGGATCGCCTGGGCTTCGGTGGCCAGCGCGGCAGCATCGGCACCGGCGTCGATGCGCGCCTTCATCCGGTCCAGCGCCCACATCAGATTCACCGCCGTGGGCCGCGCCGCGCGCAGCATGGCCAACGCCGGCTCCAGTGGCTCGCCCTGCTGCGCGGCCATGGCCACGCCCCACGCCGCGGCAATGCCGATCGCCGGCGCACCGCGCACGGCCAGATCGCGAATCGCCTGGGTGACTTCAGCGGTAGTGCGACAGTCCAACCAGCGCTCCTCGCGCGGAAGCAGGCGCTGGTCGAGCAGCCGCAAGTGATCGCCCTGCCATTGCACGGCACGGACGCGGTCGTAACGGTCGTAATCCATCGGGTGTCTTTGTTCTCGAGAAAGTGACGCCGCCCGGGCGGCGCCGGGGCATCGGTACGGTGATCAAGGCGTGGGGAAGCTCAGGCGTCAGGCCTTCGGCATCACCAGCCACATCACCAGATACAGCAGGATGCCGGAACCGCCCAGCAGGGTCAGCACGATCCACCCCACGCGCACCACGGTGGGATCCCAGCCGTAATGATCGGCAATGCCGCCACACACGCCGGCAATCATGCGGTTGCTGGCCGAGCGGCTGAGCCGCTTGCTGTCGCTCATGGTGTCACTCCCTGCGTCAGCTGCGCGCACGCAGCCACTGGTGGATTGCCGGCGGCACTTCGCGCTGCGCCCGCCCGGAGACGTAGATGCCGATGTGGCCGCCCTTGAACGCCACCTCGGTGTAGTCGCGGGTGCCAATATGCTGGCGCAGTGCGCGCGATGCATCCGGCGGTACCAGGTGATCCTGCTCGGCGTAGATGTTCAGCACCGGCTGCTCGATCAGACCGAGGTCCACCGGACGGCCGCCGATCTCCAGGGTGTGCTTGACCAGCTTGTTGCCCTGGTAGAAGTCCTTGATGAACTGGCGGAACGCCTCACCGGCCTGATCGGGCGAGTCGAAGATCCACTTCTCCATGCGCAGGAAGTTGGCCAGCTCGGTCGGGTTATCCAGGATGTCGACCAGGCCCACGTACTTCTGCTGGTTCAGTCGCATCGGCTTGAGTGTGAGGTAGACCCAGTTCATCAGCCCCGCGGGGATGTTGCCCATCACGTCGACGAAGCGGTCGACGTCGAGGTTCTGCACCCAGTGCGACAGCATGTTGTCCGGCGTGTGGTAATCCACCGGCGTGACCATGGTGATGAGGTTCTTGACCTTGTCCGGGTGCATCGCCGTGTAGCACAGCGAAAACGCGCCGCCCTGGCAGATGCCCAGCAGGTTGATCGCGTCGAGTTCGTGGCGACGGCGCACGGCATCGACGCAGCGGTCGAGGTAACCGTTGAGGTAATCGTCCAGCGTGAGCCAGCGATCGGCGCCGTCGGGGTAGCCCCAGTCGATCAGATAGACGTCCTCGCCCTGCTCGAGCAGGTTGCGCACCAGCGAGCGGTCGGGCTGCAGGTCGGTCATCCATACCGTGTTGACCAGGGCGTAGACGATCAGCACCGGCACCTTGGCGGTGGGACGCGTGCCGGTGAAATGCCAGACCTTGAGCTTGTCTTCGCTGTAGACCAGCTCGCGCGGCGTGTTGGCGTATTCGGGCTCGCCGAGCTTGGGCAGGTTCTGCATGCCGGCCGCCAGCTTGTGCTGGAAGCGGTTGATCTCGGCCAGCGCCTGGGTCGGGTCGATGCGCAGCGGTGTGTACATGGCCAGTCCTTATTTGCGCGGGGCGCGGCGCGGCGCCGGGATGCCGGGGCGAACGGGCGCGGCCGACTTGCCGGGCGTGGTCGTGAGGGCGTTCGTCTTGCCGGGCTTTGGCCGACCCGAGGCGGCCTTGGAAGACGCCGTATTCTTCGCTGTGGGCTTGGTCGCAGGTGATGCAGCCTTGGCAGGCGACCGCCTGCGCGTTGCGCTCGCCGTCGAGGGTGATGCTTTCGT